>JAJYAE010000377.1 GCA_021779695.1 Acidobacteriota bacterium
GCCGAGGCTGTGGAGCTAAATGGATAGCCCATATATTCAACCAGTCATGAAGCGACTCCAGGCGTTCAAGTTCGAGCTGCGTCCGAACGGCCAGCAGCAGCGCCAGATGCGCCGCTTCGCGGGCTCGTGCCGGGTCGTGTTCAATGAGGCGCTGGCGTTGCAAAAGACCCGCCACGCGCGGGGTGAGAAAAAGCTCGGCTTTGCTGCGCTGTGCAAGGAACTCACGGAATGACCGCTGGGTCCGCAGGCGGTCCGAGGGCCAAGGCGCGCTGATCGGCCAGAACGGACTTTTGTCCGACTCCGGCCAGAGCCCGGTCGCGAGCGATCGCGGACGTCCGAGCGCCGCCTTGGGAGATCCGCTAGCATTGTCACCCAGGCGTAAGTGGACGCTCGTCGCCCCGCCTCGGCGAAGACCTCGAAGGTCGCCACTCTAATCAGTTCTCCAATCATCAATTGTCTAAAGGCAGACTCTGGCGCGGGCGCTGGAGTATTGCCGGTGACAGGAGATTGATATGGGAAGAGTAGTTTATGAACCGCGTTACACAGAATTCGGGCTTTCTATTAAGAAGCTGAAGCTCGAAGCCAAGCGGCTCCAACAGGAGCAGGGTTCGCCTCTGAACACGGCGCTGGATATAGTGGCGCGATCCGCTAAATATTCAGGTTGGGCGGAACTGATGTCTAGAGAGCCAAACCCGATCAGGGATGCGTTTTTTCTCGATATCTACGCAAATGGCGTCAAGGAATGGCCTTCCGCCAATCTCTATGCGGAGTTCCGGGAAAAGCGGCACCTGCCTGACGATAAAGAGTCATTTCGGTTGTTCGCAGTCAAGCAGTGGGAAAATTTCTCCAAACTTGGCTTCGACAACCTAGGACTCATCCAAGAACCGCTCCCTCCGAAAGTTCTTAGGGACGAGTTGATCGCAGTACTCAAGGTCTCTGGTACTGAGGGCCTTGTACCTCGAAATCTAAGCTCACGTTTGCTGGAAACGATGTACTTCGTCTTCGCGACTAGCAATGGCAATTCTGAGATTTTAGATAGTAAATATTTCGAGGGCTACTACCAAGCTGTAATCGAAGCTGTTCTGCTTATCTCCGCCTACCCATTCGAAAAACCTGAATTTGGACTGCCGGTAGAGGAAGTCTGTCGACGTTGCGAACATTACTTGCTATGGTGCCTGCTGGAGTTGGCGAGTCGGCGGACCCGCGTTGCGGTCAAGACACCACCTTCCGCGAAGGAAATTTTCAGAGAGGACGTCATGGTTGCCTTCAAATTCCCTGATGGGGCACTAGATACCTAGTAAGTGTGATTGCGCGTCGCTCATGCAATGCGCGACGCGACCGTACTCTAATTTTGACCTGTAGCGAAATTCCGGTCCAACGTCAACCCGTCTTCGCACCGAGTTCAATATATCTTCGCGACTGCTACCTCGACGCTCTGACAAACCAGATCTTCCCTTCTTAAACCAATTTTTTGCAGCAACTCGTCCGGGCGCTTCGCCAAAAATTCGCAGGCTTTTTTGTGATTATCAGACGGATCCTGGATATCCCTGTAAATCTCCCATGCCCTCTTTGCATAGAGCAAAGCCAACGAATTTTCATTCAGCTCGGATGGCGAATCCTGTTCCGGATCAAACTGATCGGTACGGGTGCCGTCCTCGATGCCCTCGTAAGCTTCAGCAATCTCAAGAAATGTCTTTGCCACCTGATCACTCTTTAGCCCGTGAGATCGCAGATAAACGTCAAGGTAGGCTTCTCCGAAACTTATATCTGCCATCGGCGACAACTCTGAGAATGATATGTAATGCCAGATCCTTAAAGATCTGACTATTAATTCGCCATCTTCTTCCTTGATGTCACGGACTTTAATGGAGGCTTTCAATGCTTCGGAAAACTGCCATACCAAGTCATTTATAAACCTTGTGGCAACTGACCTGCCCCCTCGTGCCGTACCAGCGTTAATTCAGGAGTCCGGGTTGCAAGGTTAATTCACCTCGTTGGTCGTTGTGGGGTGAAGAGCATCGCCAGCGCGCTGGCGATGCTCTTCGGCGAATCGCGCCGGAGGTATCCGACCCAGACTGCTGTGGGGCCGGACCTCGTTGAAGTCGCGGCGCCATTCAGCGATGGTCGCTCTGGCTTGGTGCAGCGTTTCGAACCATTGCTCGTTGAGACACTCGTCGCGGAACTTACCGTTGAAGCTCTCGATGAACCCATTCTGCGTGGGCTTGCCGGGTGCGATCAGGATGTGGCGCACGCCGCGACTCGTAGCCCAAGCCATGAATGCACGGCTGGTGAACTCGGGCCCGTAGTAAATGCAGAATAGGTGTCAGCCGTAGAAAGCGAAGGCATCCTTTGGTTTGTTCACAACCCGAGGAGATCGCCATCATGGCTGACATGACTGATGCTACGCCCCCACTGCACTGGCTGGCCATTGACGTTGGCCGCTACTGGAACGCTGTGTTGATCGAGACTGCGACAGGCCAACGCCACCGATTCCGGATGGCCAACAGTGCTGACGACCTGGATCGTCTGGTCGCTTTCGTCCGCAATCTTGGTGGCCGCATGCGAGCTGCGCTGGAACCCACCGGGGATTACCACCGAGCTGTTGCGCACCGGCTGCTCAACGCCGGTGTGGAGGTGGTGGGTATCTCGTCGGTCGCCCAGGCGCGCTACCGGGAGGCAATCTTCAACTCCTGGGACAAGAACGACCCCAAGGATGCTGCCGTGATCCTGGCCATGCTCAAGCAGGGACACGTCCAGCGCTTCATTGATCCGATGATTGCGGGGCATCACGATCTTCAGGAGCTTTCGAAGACGTACTACCAAGTATCGCGCGCCAGGACCAAGGTCCAGCACGCAATCCTGAATCACCACGTGCCGCTGTACTTCCCCGAGATGGCCCGGTACTGGAGCGCCACGCGCTCCGATTGGTGGATCCGATTCATGCTGGCATTCCCCACGCCGCAGCACGTGCGCAGCCTGGACTGCGAGGCGTTTGTCGCCGCGGCCTGGGATCTTGTCGGACGCAAGGTCAACAAGAGGGCCAGACTGGTCGAGATCTGGGAGACTGCCGCACGCTCGGCTGCGCTGCCGCACCCACTCGAGAGCCTCGCGGTCGAGACCTTTCGCCTGACGCTGCGGCATTTCCAGCACCTGACGGAACTGCGCGCGGAGATCGAACATCGCGCCAAAGCCGTATTGTGCGAAAACGTCGACTCGATCCATCTGCAAAGCTTGCCGGGTATCGGACCCATCATCGCCCTGACCATCCTGGCCGAAGCCGGTGACCTGCGCCGCTTTGGACATCATCGCCAGTTTCTGAAGTATTGCGGCTTCGACTTGGCCAAGGTCCAGTCGGGCGTGCAGCGCGGCCATGAGAAGCTCTCAAAGCGCGGCAATGCCCGCTTGCGCATGGCCTTCTGGATGGCTGCGCAAGTTGCCATCCGTCAACGCGAGAATTCCTTTCGGGAGAAGTACGACCGCTACGTCCGAGCCAATCCCCTGGATGCCGATCTCAAGCGCAAGGCGCTGACGGCCGTGGCCGCCAAGATGGCTCGCGTTGCCTATGCCATTGTCAAGAAAGCGCTGCCCTATCGGCAGTTCTTCGAGCAGAGTTTGCCCAGCGGATCGATCCCTCTCAGCAGGGCCGTCGGGGCGCCGTCATGAGACGGGGACCCCGTAGATAATGCTTGGACCTTCCGCTGGGCGACCTATGCTGTGTTTGAAGTACGTTGAAGACCGACGCCCCGCGTGGGCGGCCGATCTTGTTTCCACTATGGTCAGTCGAGGTGCCCCTCGATTGCGGAAGATCGCTGGTCGACGTTGTTCGCTCTTTGATTCTGGCCGATCTGCATCACGCTGATCGGCACGGGATGCTCTTGCCCATCGAGCTTGCACCACTTGCAGTTAGTACGTTGTCGGTTCTGACTGCTGCCGGGTATCCGCGGAATCGGGCGGCTTGGTCGAGCAGGCGCGTCACGTAGGCACCGGAAATGCCGTAGTCGACCGCGATGTCCACGC
>JAJYAE010000378.1 GCA_021779695.1 Acidobacteriota bacterium
TCTTCCCGATCAACGCTACCAACAAGCTGTCTTGGAACAGCCGTGGAGCGGAATTGGAGACCTTGCTCTCATTCCCGAGAGCTGGAAATAACGCGCGACCGGACATTGCCCGGTCTGAGATCTAGCTCGACTAGGGTTCGAGCTTAAGCGGCCTCGTCAAAGTCGTCGATCTCATCCGCAGGCTCTTCCTCTGCGGCTCCGGCAAGAATCTCCTCTTCCTCGTCCTCATCCGACGCTGGCAGGAGAGCTGACTCTGGCGACGGGCCAATGTCAAAGAGGCTGGCATGGCGTGCCGGTTCCTGTTTCCTGGGCTCGGCAGACTTGGGCGCCGCGTCCGCCGGCTTCTTTGACTCAGCCGTCGCTGGTTCGGTCCGGACCGGCGCAGTCTTCGGCGCCACCTTCGACCGGGCATCCGCCTTTGCGGCCTTGCCTGCCGCCGCCATCTGCTCCTTGGCGGTTTCGAGCGTGTTCTTCAGTTCGAGATGGGCGCCAACAAACTGGACCAGTGCGGAAGACAACTCGGCGTCAAGATCTTCAGCCGTCCCAGCCACGCTAAGCGGTGTGGTGAGTGCGTCGTTTTCGCTTTCGTTGAGCTTGCGGGGAATGACGTTGACGCGGATGGTGTCGTCCTCCAGACGCGTAAGAATCATGACAACGGTCCTCTGCCGAAGCAGCGGACCCAGTTCTTTGAACATGGATTCACCTTCCTGTGAGAATGAAACTGTCGATTGGATGGTTATTGTTCGGGGTCGTCCCAGCGCTGGGTATATCTCGCTCCCAGAACAAGGGACTTGGCATATGCCTCACTGTCGTTTTCTTTCTTCCACAACAGTGAGTAGACCGTGTTCACGGCTGCTTTCATGATCCCTTTCATCTCCTCATCGGAGATGCGGGAATAGGCGCTGTCGGCACTGCAGGTCGGACAGGCCTTCCCCGCGTGCAGATCCTCGATAGGACCATTTCGGAAAGCCAGCGCAACGATCATCTTGGCTTCGAGAGCCAGCACCGGGTCGATGGAAGATTTCTTCATGGTCCACCTGTATGCGAGACATTATCTCAGTTTCTTGCGTGCGACCGATGAAGTTCTGTGAGTGCGCCTCTGTATCTTTTTCCAGAGATCGGGATCTACTCCCAATACACTCGTCCGGCCTGTTGCAGCGTTGTAAAAGGCCCCGTGATGGGTGAGCGTGCCGTAGCGAAAGAGTCTCGCAAGCATAGCGAGCGCGCTTGTCGCCAACACCTGATTGATGAATGGCTCCTGCCGTTGGAGTGCCTCCGCCGCGCTGCAACTGGGCAGCGGGTCCTCGCCCCCGTCCGCATCCGCAATCTCCGGATAGAGCTCTGCCACGGTTCTCAAACGGATCGCGCTGCGGTGGTTTGCGGCGTTCAACGGCTGGCCGAGCACATACTGACCGCTGCTTGCGTTGTTGCCGAGGTCGAGCCAGTAGACAGTGCTGTCATTCGCTCGGGTGACTGCGGAGAGGATGGCCTGCCGCGCCGCCCGCGTATCGACACACCCAATAATCAAGTGAGGGCCTGGCGAATTGGTTCTCAGGGAATCCTTGTGAAAGTGTTCCGGGTGCGCCTGCCACCTCAGACCCCAGAAGAGATTCACGCGGTTGATCAATACGACTGCCTTGTTCAGTCCGACATCGGCGGAGGCGAACGGCTGGCGGATGCAGTTCGTTTTTGAGACCAGATCTCCGTCCACCAGCATCACGTGGATACCTCCGGCATGGCCCCACACTTTCATCGCCTGGTGGAGATAGGGCAGGCCGAGCAGCACTGCGCTGCCGTTGCCTCCCGCGCCGATAACCAGCACGCGGAGCGGTTGCCCTCTGCGGCACAATGGTTTCGGGAGAGCGTGTTCAGTGATCATGACCGCGCCTCTTTCCGGACAAGAACTCCTCCACTGTCTCCGGCAATTCAATGAGCGAGTCAGCGGGAAATTCGTCCTTTCCGGCGAGTTCCTTCCAAAGTTCCTCGAAGCCACCAGGATGGCGTGTAAGCCTCCCTACGTTGCCATGCGTAAACTCGCTTTCATAGAAGCTCTGTTCCCATTGGGGAATGGAGGCGACGGTGGAGATATCGGGAGCCCGCATCGATCCCAGGCAGACGCTCCCAGTGTCGTACACATTCCAGTAGGGAGCCACACAAAGCTTGGTATCGGCCGCGGGGCGGCGATTCTCCTTGAGCGCCCGGATCGAGAGCGAATGATCCATCGCCAGCCACACCAGAGCTGGCTGCGGAAAGATCGCGCCATTGATTCCGGCCATGTCGCCCTGCGTCGTTCCGAAGAACATCGGGCGTTTCTGTGGAGGCGTCCACCAGGCAATAAGCCGTTCGGTGCGCGCGATCACGCTCGCGGGCAGAAACTCTGCCTGCACCCGGCCTCCCAGGGCTTGGACCAGCGATTGAACGAACTCGATGGTCAGCGTCTTTGCCGGACCGAGCGTTGGTTGCTTGGCGCGATTCTGTGCGGTCACTTCGTGGTGGGTGATGAACGTATTTCCGAAGCTGCCGTTCTGGTGTTCCGTCGACCGGTAGATCAGCAAGGCTTCATGCAGCGCGAAGCGATGGTTCTGTCCGATGCTCACGTTGACCTGCATGCTTCTCCTCCTCGTTGAGCAGGGTAATCAGACCGGCAAGTTCCATGTTGACTCTGAGAAAGATCGCCATCGTGCGAATTGCCGCGTCGAACTCTTCGCCGGCCTCCGGCCGAAAGCAGACCGCACAGGACGGCTCATTGGTCGTCTCGTTATAGCGTTCTGACTCATGATCGAAGCAGGCTTGAATCGCGTCATTCTCACGGAAGACCAGCAAGAGGCTCGGCACAGGCGGATCGTCGTACTCTCCCTCGAAGCGCATGACTTGGCCCTTCAACCGTGACAGCCGATTAAGGGTCAGCAGCTTCTGAATCCATAGTGAATACGGCTCCTGAAGATGCCGTCGCAGCAGACTGCGCGCGCTGGGATATGTCCAGTCCTTCGCGGTCCGGACGGGCTCCGGGATCGCCTCGTCGACCGCTGGGAACCCGTAAGCATCCCGGCTTTCGGGCTCGTCCTGCTCCATCCACTTATGCAGCTGCTCATTGTAGCACTCGGCGTCCGTGTGGTCGTAGATGCGCATCCAGCGGTAGAGCGATCTCCGCAACAGGAAGTAGAAAGCTGCTCCGAGGAATCGTTCCTGCTCTTCGAGCGCCTCCAGCGCAGCTCCAATCTTGAGGTAGCCGCAAGCCTGGAGTTCGAACATAGCCATCAGCTTGCCTTCGCCAAGAGCTCCGCCCCGCCAATATCCCGTCCCAAGGTCGTCCCTCACTTCGAAACAATACTCGACCTTGTCTGTGAGCGCGCCACCCGTGAACTCCTCAATCAGCTTCTGGATGGCGCTTCGCGCGAAGACCACGGCGACCTCGCCGCTTTTTTGCCAAAGCTTCGCGTCGGCAAGATTCCGCTTCACCAGCGCCCGGCACAGGCGGTAGAGGCGCTCGCCGTTTGTCTCCAGGCGATAGCTTGTGGGGATTCCGTGAAGGGATGGAAGGGTTTCGCCGCAGCCCTGTCCCAGCAGTGCTATATCAGCGGCGGCAGCAGTTCGCTTGGGGCTTCGAGAACCGGCATCGTGCCGGACGACGATCTCCTGGCCGCTTCCGCGACGGCGTGCGCCAGGCTTTGTGACTCTTCGCATTTCAAATGCCTCGCGATGAGCCGGTCGGCTCTCTTGGGCGGTTTGCTCTCAAGCTGACGAAGTTCCGCGAGAAGGTGGGTCTGATCGGCTTTGCTGGTCTTCATGATGTGCAAGCCTTGCTTCGATGGTTCGGATAGCGACCAACTCCCTTGCGGTGCGGACGCTGAAAGGGCGCGCGGGACAAGATCAGAAGGGGCGTGCAGCGTCAGGATCAGCCCTTGCTGCCGATGGCCCGGCTGAACGTGTAGCGAAGGGCGTCTCCTGTGTCCTCCGGCCCCGCCAGTGTTGCCGTGGCAATCTCGGG
>JAJYAE010000379.1 GCA_021779695.1 Acidobacteriota bacterium
TGAGCCTTCACCGCCCACCTGCACCAGTCGTCGAGATCCGGTTCGAGGTCCAGATGAATGAATCGGTTGCGAAGCGGTCGTGGCATCGCGAAATGGACTCCACGCTCCGATGCCGGATTGCCGGCGGCGATGACAACCCAGCCGTCGGGCAGCACATACTCGCCGAGCTTCCGGTCGAGCACCAGCTGATAGCAGCCGGCCTGCGTCATCTGCGGCGCGGATGTAAGTTCGTCGAGAAAGAGAATGCCTTTGCCTGTGGTGGGAAGGAACTTGGGCGGCACCCATTCGGTCTGGTCTTCGGCGATCCGCGGCAAACCCCGGAGATCAACTGGGTCAAGCTGCACGGCCCGCACGTCGAGAAAGTCGTAGTCGAGATCGTTGGCGACCTGGGAGACGATTTGAGACTTCCCGACGCCGCATGCACCCCAGATGTGCAGAGGCACACGTTCGCCGATCAGCGCGTGAAGCGCCTCATAGAGCTTCGATGGTTTCATGAAGTGACCTCGATTAATTTGAGTTGTGTGGGAAAGAACCTCTGTTCAGGTGCGATATCCCCACCTAAACGCCCGCGGCCGTACTCTATCTACCAAAGGGTCAATGTGATACACTTCGTTTCCGATTTCAAAGCACGTGCGCTACGGCGCGTAAACCATGCCAGGAAACAGAGTGGTTGGCGTGGATTCTGCCAAGGATTTTGGTCGCACACTTGCTGAGCGGCGCGGTGCGCCCCTTCGGCCGGACTGTAGCCGAACGAGAGGCTCATGCAGTTGCCATCCGACAACCCGGGGCCCCAGTCGCCTGATTTTTCAGCGAAGGAGTCGGGACTTGGCTACTTGTACCAAGCGCGGTATGCTCTCTGGCTGCTCTTGGACGGTCCCGAAGAGCGGGAACTTGTCATCGAGGGTCTGGACGATATTGTTCTTGGCCAGGATGGCACGCCGCTCGACCTCTTGCAGACCAAACATAATGTCGTTCCAGCGCGGCTGAATAACGCATCTCCACAACTCTGGAAGACCGTCCGCATCTGGAGCACGTACATCAGGGACGGGCGCGTTCAGGTACCGCCCACGACGCTAACCCTCGTCACCACTGCGGAAGCACCGGCCGGGTCGATCGCGTATTCGCTGCGGCCGGGTCTGGGAAGGGATTGCACTACTGCACTCGATAAGTTGAAGGAGATTGCAGCCAATTCGAGCAACAACGATCTCAAGACTGCGTTCGCCGCATTCAGCGATCTGACGCAGGAACAGCAACTTCAGTTGGTTGAGGCAGTTCACATTTTGGACAGTTCACCGGGCATCTCGGATATTGGCGTCATTATCCGGGATCGGATTCGTGCTGCCGTAGACCGGCAAAACCGAGATGCACTGTACGAACGACTGGAGGGCTGGTGGTTCGGAAAGGTCGTTGAACAACTGAGATCAAACGGTCCGTTGCCGATTGCCGGCTTTGAGGTCTACGACAAGCTGCGGGCCATAGCAGAGCAGTTTGGGCCGAACGCATTGCCGATCGATTACCTGGACGCAAAGCCGAACAGCATCGATCCGCAGGCGGACAGCCGGATGTTTGTCCAACAGCTGCGTGTGATTGATGTTGGAATACCCCGAATCGAGAAGGCAATACTCGATTACTATCGGGCCTTTGAACAGCGTTCACGATGGGCGCGTGAGGAGTTGCTGGTTGGCGATGAAGTGGAATCCTACGAGCGCCGATTGATCGACGAGTGGGAGCGATTCGCGGCGGCGATCAGCGATGAACTGCCGCCAACTGTAAGTGAAATGGAGTTGAAGAAGGTTGGCCGCCAGATCTTCAATTGGATGGAGCAGACCGCGGACCTGAGAATTCGTCCCAACGTGACGGAACCCTATGTCATGCGGGGGAGCTTCCATATCCTTGCGAATAAACCCGCACCCAGTGTGTGGTGGCACCCAAAGTTTCTGGAACGGGTATCTGAGATTCTCACAGAACCGGAGGTGACCTCATGAAGCCCTGGAGTGAGCGGCCACCCGAGGTCGCGCATCTTTTCAACCCCGCCTTCTGCGCGCTGCTTCTACGCGAGGCCGTCCGGGGATTTGCCGAGGTAAGTCCTTCTGGAATGCCTCATCCCCTCGTGTTTCTCCTCCTTCCGATCGTTCTGCACAAAACGACCAGAGAATCGCTTCCCAGTTCAATCGCAACCAAGATGCATCCCTGGTTGCAGGAGCACCAGGAAGCCCGGATTGGTTTCTGCGAACGTTGCGCGGCTGTCTCAGGTCACACGCGCGAAGCCATTATCTTTGCCATGAATGCCCAAATGGTAACGCTGTCCGACTTCGGCTCGATGCAGGCTCCCCGTTTGCGGCTTAAACAACTTACCTGGCCCGGCAACTCGGAATCGGCAACATGCCGGAAACGAGCTTATTTTGTGGGTCGGTGGCTGGCTTCGGCCGGCGATAATGCCACGATTTTCGCAATGTGGGGTGTCCGTCCATGAGCATGCAGATCCGTTCCATTGTTCTCTACAACCATTCGGGTGCGATGCGTGAGCTTTCGTTCCAACTCGGAAGCGTCAATATCATCACAGGAAGGTCGTTGACAGGCAAATCGGCGATCGTTGACATCATTGACTACTGTATGGGTCGATCCACCTTCAACATTCCGGAAGGAGTGATTCGGGACGCTGTGGCTTGGTATGGCGTCATTTTCAAAATCGGCGACAATACCGAAGTGCTTGTCGCCAAACCCGCGCCCGCCGCAAATGCAGCCAGCCAGAGCCAGGTTTACTACGAGGTCGGTTCATCGCTGGTAGTGCCTCCTTTCTCCAAATTGGCTCCAAACTCGAATGATGAAGCAGTTATCGCGGATATGTCCGGCCGTCTCGGGATCGTTCCAAATCTGCATACGCCGCCCGCAGGTCAATCGCGCGATGAACTGGAAGCTACGATTCGGCACACCATCTACTATCTTTTCCAGACTCAGGGGCTCATCGCTAACAAGGATCTGCTGTTTCACCGGCAGCAGGAGCAGATGATGCCACAGACTATCAAGGACACGTTGCCTTATTTCCTGGGGGCGATTAACTCTGAACGAGTCCGGCTGGAACACGAACTGCGTCTTGCGAAGAGAACTCTGAAGTTGGCGTCGCGAGATTTGGACGAAGCCAGTTCGATCGCCACCGACAAACTGAGGCGTGGGCAGAGCCTTATCACCGAAGCGCAACAAGTCGGGATAGTAAGAACCGATGTGGTCGCGGAGAGCACCGAGGACGTTCTCGGATTGCTCAAGAATGTTCTAACTTGGTCACCTGCTGCCGCTCCCCTCGTTGAGGAAGACAGGCTCGCCACTCTCCGCAATCTCGCAGACTCAAGGCGCGCAAGTTTTAAGCATTTGCAAAGACAAATCGAGGCGGCCGAGACATTCCAACGCGACGCGCAGGCCTATGCGGGCGAAGCGGGCGAACAGGTCATGCGCCTCAATTCGATCGGGCTTTTTGAAGGTGCCTCGGAATCCCATCGATGCCCTATTTGCTCATCGGATCTTCCTGCCGAGGTTCCGACTGTGACCGCATTAAATGATAGTCTTCGGCGTTTGGATGCCGATCTCCAACAGGTAGAGGGTGAACGCCCAAGGCTGAGAGAGTACATTGACAATCTGCGAACCGATCGCGAGGTAGCAAGGCAACAGCTCACAGAAGCGGAATTCGGATTAGAAGCGGCCCTGGCGGAGCAGGAGGCAGCAGAAGAGTTCCGGAATGCGAATGCGAGAGCGGCGCGCGTGGTGGGGCGCGTAAGTCTGTATGTCGAAACTGTTCATCTGGTGGACGAGCGTGAAACGCTACAGAAGGCCGTGAAGCAGGCACAGGCCGAGGTTGATCGCGTCCAGGCGTTGCTTGGCGCAGATGAGGAGCAGGACTTTGTTCTCTCGATCTTGAATCGTATAGGATCGCAGATGACAAGATGGGCGGAGTTACTACACCTTGAGCATAATGCGCCGTATCGTCTGGACATTA
>JAJYAE010000380.1 GCA_021779695.1 Acidobacteriota bacterium
GTCAAACCGCCGCGCCCCCTCGAACTCACGCGCCAGATTCCGCCGGAACTTCTCCACCAGCAGCGGCATCCCCTCCGCGCGCCGCCGCTTGTGCCCAATCGGATACTCGACCGTCTCCTCGAGCTCCGTCCCGTCCTTCAGCACCAGCCGCAGCGAGTTCGCAATCGACCGCATCGCCGGGTCGTGATAATCAGCTGTGAACTGCGGCACCTCGCTCGTCTCTACCAGCGCCCGCAGCGCGTCGATGCGCTTGCCCCACACCGGGTCCAGCGCCAGCGTGTCCTCGTAGTCCGCCGCCGTCAGCCGCCCAAAGAGCAGCGGCACCGCAATCATGTACTGCACGCAGTGGTCGCGGTCCGCCGGGTTCGCCAACGGTCCCTTCTTGTCGATAATCCGCAGGCACGCCTCGTGCGTCCGCAGCTCAATCCGCTCAATCGCCTCCGCCGTCAGCCCCCGCTTCGCAAGTTGCCCGTGCAGCGTCATCGCCGCTTCCACTGCCGTCTGCGCGTGAAACTCCGCCGGATAGCTGATCTTGAACAGCACGTTTTCCATCACATAGCTGTCATACGGCCGTTGAAACTTGAACTCCTGCCCGCCGAATGACACGTCATAGAAGCCCCACGTCTTTGCCGTCAGCGCCGTGGGATAGCCCATCTCGCCCGCCCGCGCCATCAGCGCCAGCCGCACGCCGCGGCTCGTCGCGTCGCCCGCCGCCCAGCTTTTCCGCGAGCCCGTGTTCGGCGCATGGCGATACGTCCGCAGGCTCTGCCCATCCACCCACGCCAGGCTGATCGCATTCACCGTCTGCTCTTCCGTCATCCCCAGCAGCCCGCACACCACGGCCGTCGTGGCCACCTTCACCAGCACCACGTGGTCCAGGCCCACCTTGTTGAACGAGTTCTCCAGCGCAATGCACCCCTGAATCTCATGCGCCTTGATCATCGCCGTCAGCACGTCGCGCATCGTCAGCGGAGCCTTGCCCTCGGCCACGCGGACGCGGCTCAGCCAGTCCGCCACGGCCAGAATCCCGCCCAGGTTGTCCGAAGGGTGGCCCCACTCAGCCGCCAGCCACGTATCGTTGAAGTCCAGCCAGCGAATCATCGCGCCGATATTGAACGCCGCCTGCACCGGGTCCAGCACGTAGCTCGTCCCCGGCACCCGCGCGCCATGTGGCACCACCGTCCCATGCGCAACCGGCCCCAGCAGCTTCGTACACGCCGGATACTCCAGCGCCTCCAGCCCGCACCCCAGCGTATCCATCAGGCAGTACCGCGCCGTCTCAACCGCCAGTTCGCTCGTCACCTCATACCCCAGCGCATACCGGGCGATGTCCACCATCACCTGGTCCGGCGCCGGCCTTACTCCCCCACGTTCATGCAACACACTTTCCTCCCACTCATCTTCGGGTGCCCCGAGTCTCGCTTCTGAGACCTGGGAAACAACGCATCCTGCTGAACCACTACCTCGGGTGCCCCATCCATGCGGTGCTTTTCCGCATGGGTGGGAAAGCACAGACCTAACCCAGCCACTTACTAACTCACTCCGGGTGCCCCAGGTTTCGATTCTGAAACCTGGGAAAGCACAATGCCAACGCGCCGGGTGCCCCTGGTCTCGATTCTGAGACCAGGGAATCCACAACCCACTACCCCCGCTCCCCAACCTGCACAAACACCCGGTTCTCCGGCCCCGTGTAGTTCGCACTCGGCCGGATAATCTTCCCATCCGCGCGCTGCTCCATCACGTGCGCGCACCACCCCGCCGTCCGCGCCATCACAAACAGCGGCGTAAACAGGTCCACCGGAATCCCCATCAGGTGATATGCCACGGCCGAGTACCAGTCCAGGTTCGGGAACATCCGCTTGGCATCCATCATCACCTGTTCAATCCGCTCGGCAACGGCGAACAGCCGCTGGCCCTCGGCGTCCACCGCCAGTCCCCGCGCCAGTTCCCGCACCACCTCGTTGCGCGGGTCGCTGATCGTGTACACCGGGTGCCCAAAGCCGATGATCACTTCCTTCGCCGCCACCCGCCGCCGGATGTCGGCCTCCGCCTCGTCTGCGCTCGCGTATCGCTGCTGAATCACCAGCGCCACTTCATTCGCGCCTCCGTGCTTCGGCCCCTTCAGCGCGCCAATCGCGCCCGTCACGCACGAGTGCAGGTCCGAACCCGTCCCCGCAATCACCCGCGCCGTAAAGGTCGATGCGTTGAACTCATGCTCGGCATACAGAATCAGCGAAGCCTCCATCGCCGCCACCCATTCCGCGCTCGCCCGCCGCCCATGCAGCAGATGCAGAAAGTGCGCGGCAGTCGAGTCATCGTCCGTCTCCACCTCGATCCGCTTGCCTCGCCGGGCATAGTTTTCCCAAAACGCCAGCATCGACGGCAGAATCGCCAGCAGCCGATCCGTCACCGCGCGCGCCCCGGTCTCATCGTGCGCCGTACCCTCCGGCTCCACGCACCCCAGCATGCTCACGCCCGTCCGCAGCGCATCCATCGGGTGCGCCGTGCCCGGCACCAGCTCCAACGCCGCCCGCACCGCGCCCGGCAGCCCGCGCAGGCTCTTCAGCCGTGCCTTGTAAGCCGCCAGCTCCCGCGCCGTCGGCAGCGCGCCATACACCAGCAGATGCGCCACTTCCTCATAGCAGCACCGGGCCGCCAGGTCGTGAATGTCATACCCGCGATAATGCAGGTCGTTCCCACTCTGCCCCACCGTGCACAGCGCCGTATTCCCCGCCGGCGTCCCGCTCAGCGCCACGGACTTCTTCGGCTTGAATCCCCCCGCGTCATTCCCGCTCATCGCCCCACCTCGGCGAGTCCTACGCTAGAAGATGGCCCGTCCGCATGGCAAGCGCACCGGCGTCCATCTACCCAGGCGCCCTCCGACCGGGCAGCCCCTCAACCGGCTGTCATCCTGAGGCGAAGCCGAAGGATCTGCGGTTGCTCTGAGGACAATCCACAATTCCGCAAATGCTCAACGTTCAGATAGCCGGTTACACTCTCGTCGGCCCTTTGGATGAGCCAGCTGCGCTTCCAGCCCCAATTGAATCCGCCGATTGACCCGCTCACGCGGGTCAATCTCAGTTACTCTCATTAAGCTTTCGGCTGTCTCGAAAGGATTAGCAGAACCGCAAGCGCAAAAACTGCCCAGGAGATGATCGCAACCCACCAAGGGCGAAATGGAATCGGGATCAGAATGAATGAAATCAATGCAACCAGACGCCATCCGCGTAGCAGGCCACGTGAGGTGCTCTGCGAGCTTTCCCGTTCGCTTTGTCCTTCGTGTTCCATCTGCATCGCCAGTTACTGAAGGCTTGCTTAGCGGTGATGCGGACGCGAAGACCAGGCGCGTCGTCGTCGGCATCAGTGAGTGCTGCGGTCCAGGTGAGCACGCTTGAGAGAAGAGCGATTCGTAAGCACCTGCATTAGCAGTAGGCTTCCGCAGAGGGTGAAAAAAGCCCAATGAAACGGCGGAGTGTTTTTGCCATGAGCGATCAGCCACCAGGCGGGCATTTTGGGACGGAGTTGGAGAGCAGCCGTCTCGACAGCAAAGAGAGCGATAAGAAACTCAAAATGCCGAAGGGTTAGCCGGTACAACTGGCCGCGAACGATGGGGCAGCTAAATAGATACCGCTGGGAAGTTCCGCGGTATTTGCTGAAGGTGTAAAGGACAACCGCGGCGCTGTAAACAACGATCGAGGCAAACTGGATGCCGTATGGATGCCCCGCCAGCAGGATGAAGAGAACGATGCTGCCTGGAATCATAGTGAGGAAGAGGGGCAGGAAAATTAAGAAGCGGCTCGCAGAGAACGTGGGCCGCTCAAAGCAAGGGTCGGGAGGGTAGTGTTCAGGATTTTGTGTAAACGCCGTTCCTGCTTGTTATCGTCCGGGCGGAATTTTCTTTTTTTCCTTTGCCCCGGATAGTTGGATTATTTGGCCGGATGCGACTGCCGTCAAGGGCGCGC
>JAJYAE010000381.1 GCA_021779695.1 Acidobacteriota bacterium
TGAAGGCGTTGACTAGGTTCGCAACCCCGGCCTGGCCTACTGGACCGACGCCAGTATTGCAGGCCGAAAGCGTGACGAGCTTCGCGTTTAGATGCAAGCGCCGTACCTCGCGGACCTGGAGCAAGCCATCCTCCGCGCCCGTAGGGTCCGGAGCAAATATCAGCGCTGAACGGTCGGGATAATCCACGTCTGCATAACCATGAAGTGCGAGATGGACAACCTCAGTTTTGTTGAGCGCGAGACTTTTGAATCGTGACTCGGTAGCATCCGCGCCCAAGAGGATCGTGCTGGGCTTCGGTAAATCGCCTGCAATTGTTTCGACTTCAAGCCTGCTGTCCGGGAGCGGCGCAAGCTGGCTGCGCTCCGGGCCGTTGATCGCCCGCACGATAGGATTGCGTGTATCCGCAGGCTGCGTCCATGCTGCGACTCCAACAAACGGTAAGGAGAGACCAGCTTCGGTATTGACCCGTTTATCCAGCATGACGTAAACGGTCGATGAAGGCGCAACGTCTACCGTGTGCGACTTCAGGAGATAAGAATCATGATCCGCAAGCGCAGAGAATGGCAGCAGATGAATCGAGCCATCGGGAATGACAATGAGGTCGCGTTTTGCCGGGTACTCCTTCACTGGTCCCAAAAGGTCTGTGAATAGCTTCTGTGCGAGAGCAAGATCCACTTTGCGGGAGCGAATCTCGCTCCTGTAGAGATCGGCCTCGGTTTCGATTGTCTTCTTTGATGGAAGCTGGTACGACGTGACCGATTCGCGCGTCACTGCGAGAGCATATGAATGTGGCTCTGCCAAAACGTACTCGATCAACACTGCGTCGGGCGAGAGAGACGCTTGCAAAGCTGCTAGGCGCACCGGATGTTGAATTGTTAGTTGTGTGAGCGAGCTCGGAGTGATTGCCAGCTCGGTGCTGTAAATCGCAGAGGTAATCGAGGCACGCTGAGCCGGGTCTTGAGTGTTGATGAGTGCGAGATTCAGCCGGGTTAGTTCCTCTTCAGCCGGCGTGGGCGCGTGAACGGGTTGGCTCTCATGATGTTCAAGCGCCTCAGCCTCGATTCGGCCTCGCACACGCTCGAGAGCTTGTAATGCCTCGTCATAATGCTGCTGGCTGCACAGAGCTGCAAAGTAGCCGGAGTAAACATCGCTCATCTCGGCCAGCAAGTACCGTTGAATGTCAGTTGTCGCCGCGTGCTGGATCATGCCCTCAACGAGGGTGATGCTCTTCTGATAAAGCACATTGGAAGCTCGCGCATCTCCTAACCTGGCTGTGATGTCGGCCTTGATAGCGAGGTTCCTAGGAACAAGGTAAAGCTCCTCGGGGTTCTTAGTATTCGCGTCGATCGCAGCATTGATCGCTGCTAGGGCCGCCCGCAGATCGCCGGTATGCAGGTATGCGGCGGCTAGCAGCCCGCCAGCATCCGTAACTCCTCGAAAGTTGTCGATTTTGGTTGAGATTTCAATGGCGTGTTGGTAATCGGCGATTGCGGCAGCCCAATCGCCGCGGTCCCGGTTGACAGAGCCTCGGTTGATGTAGACCTGGGACTTGTGACCTTCGAAGTGTGTTCCCTGCAAGCGGGCGAGCGATGCGTTGGCGAGCTGGTAAGCCTCGTCGTACTGGTGAAGCCCGTCTAGCGCCTCAATCTTTGCGTAGACGGCTATTGTGGGATACGCAAGGTCAGTGCGTGACGTGGCAAGTTTGATCGCATCATTCAATGGCCCCAACGCCTCTTTGTAGCGGTGGAGCTGCACGAGTCCAGCTCCGAAGACGCTTGCGTATCGAACCGTGGCGGCTGGGTCATGTTCGACTTTCGAGAGAACCCACGCTCGCAAGACGAGTTTTTTGGCCGTCTCCGTGTCCCCAAGAATGAAAGCCGCGATACCTTGCTCACCTTCCGCCCTTGTTGCTTCCGCGACATGATGCAACTGAAGGGCCAGCGCTTCGGCATTTTTCCATGTCGAGCGGGCCTCTCCCGCGTCGTAGTTCGTTTCAAGCATTCCCCGTATCGTCAAAACGCGGAGCCGGGTTTCAGGGTCTTGCGCTTCCGGTTTGGCCAGGTCTCTGTCGAGACGCAGAATTGTCTGAGTGATGTTGGCCGATTCGTCCGGGGGAATCTGGCTCACCTCGGCGTAGAGGGCCTTTGAACTGTTGTGCTGCGCGAGAAAAAGCTGTTGTGCCTTCCGATAGAGGGGCAAAGCATCTTCCCAGCGGTTCCCCCATGACAACGTGTCCGCGTCGTACAAGACGCCCTCGGCCGACTCCGGGGGTGCAAGTGGGCGATGCGGTGTGATCGCATACCAGTACGCGGCACCGACCACCGCAACGATGATCGCCGACGCTCCTGCAATTCTTTTGATGCTCCGGGGGATTCGCAACGGCATCACGTACAGTCTAACCACTGCGGGGAGATAAGTAGAAATCCCTCTTAGCGGCCCCTGCTACGCTCTAGGCTGGTGACCTTCACCTTATTTTTGCCAACCTGAAGATCGACGCGTTGCCCGAGAGAAACTTCAGCCGTGAGTCGGTTCCTCGGGACTACAACGAAAGCATTTCCGCTCGTTGCAACGGCGAGATGTTCTCGGCTTTGGGCCAACACCCAACCGGAAGTCTTCGTTCCTTCAAGAAGGGGACGCTCCGCGGTGGGCATGTCCCGGATATTCCCCGCCGACTGTTTCAATAAACTGCTGGCCTCTTTTACGAGGACATCTCGATCTCGTGCTGTCGCGCTCGTTGAGCTGTTGCTGTCTTTTTCGGGCATCGAAATTCTGTTACCTCTCCGTCTCTAAGAAACCTCGGAACGGACTTGTGAAGAGAGCAAACGGGAGAAATCAGCCTACAACCCCTGGGGAAAAGGAAAAGGCTCTTCGAAAATCTCAGAAATGGGAGCAGACCCATCGTAGCAAGTCAAGTCCAAAAAGCGCACCGCCGTTACAGAAGGGCGGTATTCAACTCGATACTTTTTCGCCGGAATTTTCAGCGTCCCCGGCTACGTTCGAGATTTTTGACGACCGCCCGATCCTTCTTCATTTCGAGCTGAACCTGCTGCCCTAGCTCTACGTCCTTCGACAGTACGCTCCGATGAAGCACTAAAAATTGATTCGGACTTGTCGCTATTGCGACGTGCTGTTGGCTTTTTGCCAGCGCCCACCCTGCCGCAAATCCTCCGGTCTGTAATGTTCGTTCGTTGATTGGCATATCGTGGATATTCCCTCTGGTCGACCGGAGGAGCAAGTGCGCCTCCTGGGCCAGCTCTTTGCGGTCGCGGGCTGTTCCCCGCCCTGGCTCTGTCGGTGGACGAAAAACCTTGGGCGGCTCAATTGAAGAGCGAATAACTGCAATAAGCCCCGAATTGTCCCTATGCTGATGGCTCTGTATAGAGGCCTCGTACATCAGCTCAGGCTTTACACGACCCCAGTTAAGTCGGTGTCCTGCCTCGGCCGCCAGCTCGCGCAAAAACTCACGCTGCGTTCGGCCGTTCCCTTCCCTGTACGGATGAATGTGATTTATCTCCCCTAAAAAGTGCGCAGCACGAGCGGAGAACGTCTCCTCGCTCAAGCCCTTCAAGTGCTTCTCCGCCGCCAGCGCTGCTAGGGTGTTGTCGAGCGTGACCACCACAAATTCCTTCCGCACGAAGAGAGGAAAGCCCGGTCGTCGGAGGTCCGTGGGCCGCAGCTCGCCCGCCCAGGGATAGACTTCCTCAAATAGCCGCTTATGGATTTGCTGAAGATGGGCGCGGTCGAACGAGCCTCGAACTGGATTTAGCTCTAATTCGACCGCGGCGGCTGCGGTCGTGAACCGCTCGAATTTATCGAGCTTGGCCTGATCGGTGTAGCCGGGAACGTTTTTTAGGATGTTGTTGCGGTAATCGAAAAACGGATCGTCGCCGGTAGGTGCCTTCGCCATAAGCCCTTAGACGATAGTTGCAGTGTGGGCACGAATGGCGCTCCGCATCTCG
>JAJYAE010000382.1 GCA_021779695.1 Acidobacteriota bacterium
CCGGCTGACTGCTCTGACGTGGGGATATCCGGAGGGATCATGACGGGAATGTGGATTGGGCACGAAGCAAGTTCCAGGAAGAGCAAGTGGCAATGGACGATCGCCGGGACGATGATGGTGTTGGCTGTTCTTTTATTGCGTCATGCCTATGCCGCAAATGCAAATGCCCATATCCCTGTCATTACCATTCATGCCAGGCGCTATCAATTCCAACCTTCGCAAATCACGCTGAAACAGGGCGAGACAGTTCGGCTGCTCTTCATTGCAGATGACGCTCCCCATGGCATTACAGTGAAGGCGCTTGGTCTCGACTTCGAACTTCCGAGACATAAGTCCCGGGAAAAGGTTCTGACTCCTCCTACGGTCGGCGATTTTGCAGGCGAATGCTCACGGTATTGTGGTAACGGCCACGACCGCATGATCTTTGTTGTTCATGTACGGCCAGGACTGCAGACGGGAATTCAGGCGCCAATATCCTCTAATGCGAAGTAGTTATTGAAAAACGAATGCGAAACCATCTTGCCGGAATCTCCCCGCCCCGTCGACACGCCGTAGTCTCCGCAGTATGCACACTTCTCCTGGGGGCCGTCTATCTTTTGCCGGGCGCCTGCGCGCAGCA
This sequence comes from Acidobacteriota bacterium, assembly GCA_021779695.1. The sequence continues at coordinate 620 of JAJYAE010000382.1, forward strand.
GGACCCTCCGTCGGCCACTCTCGGCATCATTGTTACCCGCACTGCGGGAGACGCCGACACCGTGCTCAAACAACTGAAGGCAGGGATGGACTTTGCGATTCTTGCTAGAGAGAACTCCATCGGCCCTACTGCAAGTGAAGGTGGTTCTCTGGGCAGCCTCACCCCCGCCGATCTCCAACCTGAGCTGCGTGACGCTCTCGCCGGAATTAAGGCCGGCGAGTTCTCCGGTGTTGTCCACACGCAAGACGGCTATGCCATTCTCACCATCTTCCTCATTGCTCCGAAAACGCGGGACCTTAATGTTGACCGCCTGCTTTCGATGGCGCGCTCGGGAGCAATTCGCAACAGCACCGATGTTTCCGGTTTCGCGGAGTCTGATCAGGCCTTCCGGCAATTTCAGAAACCCGAGGATTGGGATCGCGACCTCAACGGGCCGTGTTCTGTTCGCCAGCAGTCCTATCCTGCCGCCATCGCGCGCATGTCTAAGGTTCTCTCCCGCGAGATGCAGCCTGGCAGCCAGGTTTGGCCGCTCGATCTCATGCGCGGACACGCTGCACTCGCCCAGCTGTACGCGTATTCCGGAGACATGCCGAAGTCCATCGCCGAGTGGAAAGCCGCCTACAAGGTCGAGCAGGACAGTCTCCCCGACCCCGAGCCTTTTCTCCTGGAAGCTCTGGGGGTAAGTTACCTTCACCTCTCCGAAATGGAAAACGGAGTCTATCGCGAGTCAGGAACTATGGATTTCTTCCCGCCCATCAACCCGGCCGCGCATTACAAACTCGAAGACGATTCAAAGACCGCCGTCCAGTACTTCCTGCAGTATCTCCAAAAAAGGCCCAACGACTATGAGGTCCGCTGGCTGCTCAACCTCACCTACGCCACACTCGGCGGCTATCCTGCCCAGGTACCCAGCCAGTACGTCATCCCCGTCAGCGTCTTTCAATCGAAGGAGAATATTGGCCACTTTTCCGATGTCGCCGCCAGTATCGGGCTTAAGACTTTTTCTGAGGCAGGGGGGGTCCTCGTCGATGACTTCGAAAACAATGGTCGTCTCGACGTCATCACCTCCAGCTACGACATGTGCGAGTCCCTCCATTACTTCCATAACAACGGCGACGGGACCTTCACCGAACGCACCCATGAGGCCGGTCTAGCCGATCAGAAGGGCGGCCTTGACCTCATCCAAGGTGATTACAACAACGACGGCTGCATGGACATCCTCGTCCTGCGAGGAGGATGGCAGTTTCCCATGCGCAAGTCACTGTTACGCAACAACTGCAATGGCACCTTCACAGACGTAACCGACCAGAGTGGCCTCGGCAAGACTGTTACCCAGACACAAACCGCCGTCTGGGTTGACATTAACAACGACGGCTTGCTCGATCTCTTCATCGGCAATGAGAATGAGCCTGCCCGGCTCTTTCTCAACCAAGGCGACGGCACCTTTAAGGACATTTCCCATACTGCCGGCATCAACAAAACCGCTTTCACCAAAGGAGTCACTGCAGCCGACTATGACAATGACGGCTTTGTCGATTTTTACGTTTCCAACCAAGCCGGGGACAACTTCCTCTATCACAACAACCACAACAATACATTCACGGAAGTGGGAGCGCTCGCAGGTGTGCAAGGGCCCTTCTTCAGCTTCGCCACTTGGTTCTTCGACTACGACAATGATGGCTGGCCCGACCTGTTCGTCACCGACTATTTCAACTCTATCGATCAGGTCGTCCGCAGTTACCTCGGCCTTCCTACCCAGGTTGAAACCCTGAAGCTCTATCGCAACATGCACAATGGCACGTTTCAGGACGTAACCCAGCAGGTTGGTCTCGATAAAGTCTTCTTGCCCATGGGCGCGAACTTCGGTGATGTCGACAACGACGGGTATCTCGACATTTATCTTGGCACGGGACAGCCTTCCTACGCCGCGCTCACGCCGCACACCCTCCTCCGCAATGACGAAGGCAGTCACTTCACTGATGTCACCGTTTCGTCGGACACTGGTGAGATTCACAAAGGGCATGGCATTGCCTTCGCCGACCTCGACCGTCGCGGTTTTGAAGACATCCTCGCCGAAATCGGCGGCGCGACCCCCGGAGACAAGCACACCCTCCGCGTGTTCCGCAATCCCGGCAACGACAACGACTGGATCAACATCAGCCTCACCGGCGTCAAGAGCAATCGCTTCGCCGTCGGCGCGCGCATCAAGGTCACGGTCAGCGACGACGGTCAAGCCCCGCGCTCCATTTACCGCACCGTCGGAGAAACCAGCTCCTTCGGCGGCAACCCCGTCGAGCAGCACATCGGCCTCGGCCATGGCGCACGCATCCTCAGCATCGACACCTGGTGGGCCGCCACCGACACCCATCAGCACTTCACGGATATCGACAAAAACCAGTACATAGCAATCGAGGAGTTCGCAACCGAATACACCAAGCTCAACCGGCAACCCTATACGCAGGGCGCGCGAACACACGTCGCTGCAGTGAGGTGATAGATGCGTATCAAGGAAACCATCGCAAACTACACGGCCCTGCTGGCCGTCCTACTCGCGTCAACCGCTCTAGCGCGAGCGGCTCAAAACCACTCCGCCAGTGGCATTTTGATTCAGGTGGACGCCGCGTACCGCTCCATCGTGGTTTCCTGCAACGTCATTCCCGGCTACATGGACGCTATGGAGATGGCCTTCAAGGTTCCCGCCTCCGCCTCGTTCAATTCCCTCAAACCCGGCCAGTTCGTACGCTTCGTCATCGTTAAGAAAGGAAGCGATCTCTATGCGGAAAGCATCCAGCCGGGATCCGGAGTGAACTCGGAAGCCGAGCCGATGGAAGCCGGCGGTCTTAGCGCACTCAGCAACGCGCTCAATGCCGACGCCATAAAGGTACTGTTGGTGGGCCAATCCGTGCCCGACTTCACCCTCATCGACCAGATCGGAAAAACTATCCGCCTCTCACAGTTCAAGGGCAAAGTCGTCGCGCTCACCTTCGGCTACTCACGCTGTCCGAACCCCCAGTACTGCTTCCGTCTGTCCAATAACCTCGCACTGGTCGAAAAGCGGTTCCGAACGCGAGCCGGCTCGGATCTCATCCTGCTTACCATCGCTATCGACCCCGAGCACGACCACGGCAGGGCCCTCGCGCTATATGCCAACACCTGGAAGGCCAATCCCAGCGACTGGCATTTCCTCACCGGACCGCTGCCCCGCATCCAGCACGTCGCCCAAATGTTCGGTATGAATTTCTGGTACAGCGAAGGCGTGCTCACTCATTCGCTGCACACAATTATCATCGATCGCAACGGCCGGCTCACCGCCAACCTCGAAGGCAACAGCTTCACCTCC
>JAJYAE010000061.1:0-11047 GCA_021779695.1 Acidobacteriota bacterium
CCTTGATTTCTTGAATCTCATGCGGTTCGCCACAGTCGTTGTAACTGATTCCGGGGGCATTCAAGAAGAGACAACCTGTCTCGGGGTTCCTTGTGTGACCGTGCGTGATAATACGGAACGCCCGATCACTATAGAAGTCGGCAGCAATGTCCTCGCGGGAACCACTGCCGAAGGAATTCAGACAGCAATACGAAGTCAAATTGGTGCGACAAAGAACCACGGCATTCCTGAATTCTGGGATGGGAAAAGCGCCGAGCGCATCCTCGACGTGCTTTGCATGAAACTCGCATAGCTCTCGGCGACAGCTTCCGGTGCAGAGAGTAGTAGGGTGTCTCGTCTTTTTCGTTCCTTCCATTGACGGCATCCAATCCGAGCGAGTCGTTCACCACGATCTCGCCGCGTTCTTCTCCGCAATTTCATTCATCTCGATTTCCACACCCAAAGTGAGGCCGGGCATTGCGCGTACTTTATAGCTTCCCCCACAGGCTGGGTGCGGACCGCATCTGCTACACCGCGTGGAGGCAGGTGCTGGGGCTGGTCGAGGCCGGCGTCGATGTCTTGCTCTACCCCGGCTCCATGGCGCGGCCCGTTCCTGGCGCGGTGCAGACTTACCAGACGCTGGCGCGTGGCAGGTTCAGGCTGCCCTATCGGCTACTGGGCAAGCTGCGCACGCTTGGGCTGCATGACCGCATCGTCGCCAGCCGGCTGAAGAGCGTCGCCGGGAGTGTGGACGTAATTCACCTTTGGCCATGCGCCGCGCTCCATACCATACGCGAGGCGAAGCGACTAGGCATTCCTACCGTGCTGGAACGGCCGAACGCGCATACGCGCTACGCCTTTGAGGTGGTGGCTGCAGAGCATCGGCGCGTGGGCATCGCAACGCCGCACTATGACTACCAGCCCAACAACGCCCTGCTGGCGCGCGAAGAGGAAGAGTTTCAGACGGCCGACTTTCTGCTCTGTCCGTCTTCCTTTGTGGTCGATACATTTGTCGCGCAAGGATTCTCGCCCGCCAAACTGCTGCGTCACCAGTATGGGTTCGATCCGGAACGTTTTTTGCCGGCAGGCGAGCTGCGCGATCCGGCCAGAAGATTCACGGCCATCTTTGTGGGGGTCGATGCCGTGCGGAAGGGACTGCATCTGGCTACGCAGGCATGGTTCGCTTCTCCGGCCAGCCGCGATGGCGTCTTTATGATTGCCGGTGAGCTGACCGATGAGTACAAGCGTCGCTTCGCGGCAGACCTGGCGCACCCCAGCATCCAGCAGCTCGGCCACAGAAACGATATCCCGGATCTGATGCGCCAGGCCGACGTGCTGCTCATGCCTTCGATTGAAGAAGGCTTTGCGTTGGTATGCGTTGAGGCCATGGGTGCGGGATGTGTTCCATTGGCATCGACGGCCTGTACTGAGATGTGTCAGCACGGCGTGAATGCGCTCGTACACAAGGTAGGCGATGTGGCGACGCTGCAGCAGCAGTTGACAGAGGTCTATACCGACAGGCCCCAGCTGGCGCGGCTCCGCGCCGGCGCTCTCAAGACGAGCGCATCCGCCACATGGGATGAAGCTGGCCGCGTCCTGGCGGGCGCGTATCAGCAGGCTGTGGGGGCATATGGTCGGCACTGAAGTGGCAGAGCTACGAGGATCCGCGCGCGTGAGCCCTTTCGATCTCCGCACAAGCATGCAGGCGCTGGACGGTCTGCGCGGCATGGCAATCCTTCTGGTGTTCATGTACCACTATGCAGGCGGCTCAGATCAACACCCGGCCAGCCTCGTCCTGAAGGGGATGTATGCAATCACCGGGCTGGGTTGGATGGGAGTCGACATCTTCTTTGTGCTCTCAGGCTTCCTGATCACCGGGATTCTATACGACACTCGGAACGACCTCGGCTACTTCCGCAAGTTCTATGCGCGGCGCACCCTGCGGATCTTCCCCATTTACTACCTCTATGTGGCGCTGGTTGCAGTCGCGGGCGTCGCGATGGGAATTCACTGGAGATGGCTCCAGGCGAGTTTCCTGTTTTACGTCGGCTTTCCCGTTGCGCTCGCGTGGCAACAGATCATCCCGGCCAGTCCGTATCTGCGCGTCACCCATCTCTGGTCGCTTTGCGTCGAGGAGCAGTTTTATCTCCTATGGCCGTTGCTGATCCGCCTTCTGAGCAGCTCGCGACGAATCCTGGCGGCTTGTGCCGTGATCCTGATTGCAGCTCCCCTGCTACGCGTCGGTGTTTGGGCCTCTGGCACGCTGAGTCCGGCTTGGGCGTATGCGTCTCTGCCCTGCCGCATGGACGACCTGGCGATCGGCGCGTCTCTGGCCATTCTGTTGCGCGGCTCCGGCGGAGAGCACGCGAAAAATGCAGCGCCTTTTGTGCTATTTGGCTCTCTGGCCGCGCTGGCGGTGCTGTTGCTCGATTCCGGAAGCGTCAGCCACGATGCGCCGGGAGTCTTCACACTGGGCTACTCTCTGATCGCGATGATCGCGGGCAGCATTTTGGTTCTGGGCGTCACAAGCGAAGGAGTCATCACGAGCGTGCTGAAGCAGCCGGGGCTGCGGCTCCTTGGCAAGTACAGCTACGGCTTCTACCTGTACCATTTTCCCTTGGCAGCGGTCTTGGACCCAGCCAAACCGCTGCTCAACCGGCTTCTCCACTCGGTGCTCCTGGCCAAAGGAATCTTCGTTGTCTTTGGCTTCTTCCTCAATCTCGGGATCGCAGCAGCCAGCTTCCATTGGATTGAAGCGCCCATTATGCGCTTAAAAAATAGATTTCAATATAGTTAAAGAGATACTTTTCCTGCCTCGTAGCCTCGTCCACTTGCATTGAAGGCCTCTCGATTCGAGTGCGGGCATGAACTGAAGAGTCTGGGTGTGCCAGGCACGTGCTCATCGCGAAAATGCCGGAACCACACAGGAATCTACACTATCAGATGCGAAACCTTAAAACTCCGAATAACACAAAACTAAAGGTACTCCGCTCTAAGACTGAGATAGACGAAATCAGATTACAGTGGCTCTCACTGTCTGGCCATGAAGAATCAGATTTCCATTTCTTTACTCAGCTTTTGACGGAGTCGATGGGTATCGTTCGACCACATGTTGTCGCCGTGTATACCGGAGATCGACTTGAAGCGATACTGGCCGGTCGCTTGGAACTCACGCGGCTCAGTCGTCTGAGTGTCGGGTATCTAAAGAATCGTCCGGCTGCGCGAGTTCTATACTTCGTTTATGGGGGGCTAAGAGGAGATAGCTCCGAGCTGAATGCCTCTCTGATTGTCTCGTCGATATGCCAATCTCTCGTTGCCGGTGAAGCGGATGTTGCGTATCTAAATTTCTTGGATAGGAACTCTGGCCTTTTTCGTGCAGCCCGCCGTATACCCGGATTTGCGATTCGCGATTTTATGTGCAACCGGCAACGTCATTATAACCTTGACTTGCCTCCAGGTGCGGATGGATTTAAGAGCGCATTTCTTCACCGCGTTCCTAAAAATCGCCGATGGGCCAAAATGGACCGTTCCATCGGCACAGACGTGCAAATTCGCTGTTATGAGAAGGAATCAGAGATTGACGACCTTGCTGCCGCTGCTGAACAAATCGCCCAAAATTCTTACCAAAGACGGCTCGGAGTCGGCTTTGTCGACTCGGATCAGCAGAGAAGCCGCTTACTTTTTAAAAGCAAGCAAGGGTGGCTGCGCGCTTACGTGCTTTTCATCGAGGGAAGCCCTGCAGCATTCTGGATCGGAGACATCTACGCGGGTGTCTTCGGAAGCGATTATCTAGGTTTTCACAGTGCGTTTGCAAAGTACTCGCCGGGATTGTATCTGATCCTCAATGTCATCGGGAGTATTTCCAGGGAGGGCTTCGTCCACAGGGTCGACTTTGCTGTCGGCCACGCAGATTACAAGGAGTTGCTTTCGAATTCTATAGTGATAGAGGAAGAGGTCTACATCTTTGCGCCCACGAGGAAAGGACTATCGCTCAAATTATTGAAGACAACAGTGGTCACGGCAAATGCTTGCGCGAAGTATACGATGAGTCGCCTCGGATTTCTAAAATGGGCGAAAAAACGTTGGCGCCAGCATCTGACAAAGCTGGAGCGCTCAGCGCATAGCGATTCAAAGGACTAGTCCTTCCCATATCAAGTTGTCGCCCTTGAATAGGGGGAATTTCCCAGTTCAGGTTGCTAAGAGCGGCGGAGCCGTCACCACTGCGTTGAAGTGGCACGGACTGCGGCTCCTTGGTAAATACAGCTACGGTTTCTACCTGTACCATTTTCCCTTGGCAGCGGTCTTGGACCCAGCCAAACCGCTGCTCAACCGGCTTCTCCACTCGGTGCTCCTGGCCAAAGGAATCTTCGTTGTCTTTGGCTTCTTCCTCAATCACGGGATCGCAGCAGCCAGCTTCCATTGGATTGAAGCGCCATTATGCGTTTAAAGGGCAGATTCCAATATACCTAGGCTGCTCAGGTGCGCGTCGCAGGGATGAGGTAAGTTACCAAGGTAAAGGTGGTTCGAGGGGAGTTCTCCGGTTGTGCCGCGCCCGAAAGGACTCCGGGGCGTAAACTGGAAGCAACTTCCTTGTGCGAGGATGAAAATGGCGCGTTTTCGTCGGATAGCGATCGCTTGCAGTTTGGTCATGTTCTTCTGGAGTGTTCGCTGCGCCCATGCAACGAATGCATGCCCGGCTTCTGTCCCGACTGGGATTACGAACTGCTACTACATCGACTACAGTAGCGGCTCGGACTCGAATACCGGCGCGGATGAACTTCACCCCTGGAAGCACCTGCCGGGGATGACCGGAAATCAAAATGGGACCAATAGCGGCGACAACTGTACCGCGAATTGTGCCGCAAATACGCCCGTGGCAGGCAACGGATACATTCTCAAAGGCGGAGTGACGTGGCCTTATACCGTATTCCCGCTGAACTGGACGTGGAGCGGAACGGGCAGCGCGACCAGCCCCGGCTGCACCGGGCCGGGCTGCATCTACATCGGGATAGACCAGAACTGGTTCAGCGGAGTTGTCAATGCTGTGATTCCTTCAAGGGACTACGGTGGTTGCCCTGCGACCGGGGTGACGGCCTCCATTAGTGGAGGCGGCGGCACTGGCGCGGCGGCCACACCGGTGATGCTGGGTGGTCAAGCGAACTTTGATGTGGGCGGCTACCTCGTCGCTTACTACACCCTGACCAGCGCAGGCAGCGGCTATACCTCAAATCCCACGGTGACCGTAACGGGAACCGGTTGCAACAACATTCAAGCCGTTGCGGATATTCATCGAGCGGTCTTCGATCTGGGCGGCGCGGCGTTCACTTGGACTCCCTCGCAGAGCCAGCTTGACACGGTGGGCGTGGTTGCATTCAATCGCTCGTCTAACCTGATCGTAGATAACCTCGATATTCGCAACTTTGCATTCAATAACTCAGGCGCATCCCAGAGTCCGATTTTTGTTCAGGCTACCGAAGCGCCCGGTGTGACCTTCCAGAACCTCTATGTTCACAACTGGTATACGACGCAGGCCAGGGCTACCTCAGGTTCGGACGGCAGCCTCGGATTATCTCTGGGGTATAACTCCACGGTTGCCTCGGGGCTGGCGCAGAATAACTGGGTCGGGAACGGCGAAGCCGCATATACCTGCACGGTCTCGGGCGGCGCAAGCCAGACGGTGTGCGGCTACGGCACGCTGATGAATGTGAACGCGGGGATTGGCAACCCCGGTGAAGTCCTGAACAACCATTTATGGTTCGGCAACTGGATGGTTAGAGCATGCCCCAGCCTGGTCAGCGGCAATGATATCTGGGGAACCATCGTTTCGGATAACGGAGGCCATACGAACAACTTCTACACAGGCTTGTGTGGAACTGGGTCATGGACGGAGACGATTGCCAACAATCTGCTGCATGATACCGATGCAGGTGCTATGTCGTTCCTTGACCAGGGAAATGGGAACACCTGGTATGTCTACAACAATGTGACGTGGAAGGCATACGGTGGCAGCACCGTGTGGGCCATCGACGAATCGTTTGGAGCCGGACCGGCGACGACAGAAATTTATCTCTGGAACAACACGATGTATGCGGAAAACGGGACCAACACTTGCGTGAACGTCGGCGCCTCTCAAGGGACAGCTCCTTATGCAGTTGATTTGAATGTGTGGCTCAATAATAATCAGTGCATTACAGACCAGACTGCAAATCCTTGGTTTTCGCTCAACACCGGAACCCACGCTGTGATGCCCAATACGGTGAATGGCGTAAGCAATCCCAGCGTCACGACGCCCAACTCCGCGAATGTGGTGATGACGCCTGCGACTGCCTCAAGTCAGGGCTACACAATCGCTAATGCGCTGCAGCCGATGTATGGCAACAGCGGCACTGCGACCTTTCAAGGGGCAAACCTGACAGTGACGATCCCCGGATGCGGAACCGCAGGCCTGGGCTCGCTCTGTGCGGACATTCTGGGCGTCAGCCGTCTAACAACCGGAGCATGGCAAGCGGGAGCGTATCAATACACGGGAACAATTCTTTCCGGTCCTGCGTCCCCAATCAATCTTGGATCGTCGGCAAAATGACTGTCATTGAATAGACAGCAACGTGTCGCTCTCGCTGGGAGTGCTTCTCGCAGCGCGATCTCATCTCACTTTTCATCGAATTGGACCACACTTCCGAGTCATGAAGCACACCAAGCTGGCGGAGGCAATTACGTTTGTCTCAGCGACGAACGACCGTGGAATACTGGAAAGTAATTTCCTGGCTTCTCCCATTCTTGCGCCCGGCTTCCCGCATCAGATCCTGATCCAGGAAGGATTTAGTTCTGCTTCTCTCGCCTATAACGACGCCATCGACAAGAGCGAAAACGACCTGATCGTCTTCGCTCACCAGGATATCCTCTTCGCGGCAAATTGGATTGAGGATTTACGCCTGGCGCTCGCCCGACTGGAAGAGACAGATCCAAACTGGGGAGTGCTCGGCTGCTACGGAGAGACGCTGCACGACAACGGTCGGGGCTATATTCTCTCTGGGGCGCAGGGCATATTAGGTAAGCCATTCATTCAGCCAGAACCCGTTCAGACGCTCGACGAAATTGTACTCATTCTGCGCAAGTCGTCTGGAATGAGGTTCGATGAAAGTCTTCCCCATTTCCACTTCTATGGCGCAGATATAAGCCTTCAGGCAGCACAACGAAAGCAAGGAGTCTATGTCATTCCAGCTTTTTGTGTGCACAACACATCACAACTGCTGACTCTTCCCTCTGAATTTTATGAGTGCTATTCACATTTCAGGATGAAATGGCGTGATTGGCTGCCGATTCAAACCACAGTCATTCGAATCACTCGATCGGAGACTCCGATGTACGTGAGGAGAATCAAAGAAATATATCTTAAGAACGTTCGAAGGAAGACCATAGGCGCCCATAGAGTTGTGAGTGGCCAGACTCTTCTGCGGGATTTCGAACAATCCTCAAGCCGTAAGAGTTGCCTTGAAAGGATTGAGCGACGGTGAAAAGGAGTTCCATTACCCGGCCTCAGGTTACGAATAATGCCCCTTGACCACAGATTTGGAGGAGGTCCAACTGATTCCATTCTTCACCCGATTGTCGTCGTGGCGATGCTGGTGGGACTGGTGCTCATCCTGGTCTTGCCTCCGAAGTACGTCGTGGGGCCACTGATCGCTCTCTCGTTCCTGATTCCGACGGGGCAGCAATTGTATGTCGCGGGTGTTCATCTTTTTGTATTGAGAATATTGGTTCTTGCAGCATTTGCGCGGGCCATTGCCTCCTTTCACGAAGCGAGACCATTCACGCTTCCCGGTGGATGGAACAGGCTGGACACCGCGTTTACGGTATGTACGGTCATACAGGCGATTGCAGTTGTTCTTCTCTATCAGGATACTGGATCCCTCATCAATCAGATAGGCTTTCTGTGGGATTACCTGCCGGCTTACTTTGCATTTCGGCTGCTGCTCCGGAGCAAAGAGGACGTGTACTTTGCTCTGAAGTGCCTGGCTCTGGTTGCGGTACCGATTGCAATTGGCATGGTGATTGAGCAGAAGATGATGACCAATCTCTTCGGGATGTTAGGGGGCATCCAGGCCATTCCGAACGTGCGGGAAGGAAAGATTCGCTCCCAGGGGCCGTTCGAGCACAGCCTGATGGCTGGCACATTTGGAGCGACCCTCATACCGGCCCTCTATATTCTCTGGCGTCGACGTTCTTCGCGCACAATCGGAGCGATTGGTCTCGCGGCATCGACGGTGATTGTCCTCATGACCAACTCCAGCACGCCTCTCTTAGCGTATGTTGCGGGTATCTTTGGCCTATTGTGCTGGCCGATTCGCCGATGGATGCGGCAGATACGACAGGGGATTGCGATCGTGCTGCTTGGATTGGAGGCAGTCATGAAAGCGCCAGTATGGTTCCTGATTGCCCGAGTCGATCTTACAGGCAGCTCATCAAGCTATCATCGAGCGCAGCTCGTGGACCAGTGCATTCGTCACTTCAGCGATTGGTGGCTGATTGGTGTCAAGGACGTGTCCAATTGGGGACTGGACATGTGGGATGCGCAGAACCAATTTGTAAATGTGGCAGAGAATGGGGGGCTTCTTGCGCTCATTGCATTCGTTCTTCTTATTGTGAGGGCTTTCGGCCGCCTGGGAGACGCTCGCAAGAGCAGGAAGGCCGATCCTGCCGAAGCGTGGATAGACTGGAGCTTGGGAGCTGCACTATTCGCAAATGTAGTTGGCTTCTTTGGAGTCAACTATTTTGATCAGTCACGGATGTGGTGGTTTTTATTGCTGGCAATGATCTCGACAATTACGGCGTCAGCGCGCAGGCAAGAGAGTGGCCACCTGGCACGCGAGAAACGATCGCGTGAACCTCGATTTTTTCATGCAGGTCGACTCAGGACGGTCGGCACCCGGGTTGAGTCCGTGAGCCGGTCTTGAGCTAGCCTGCCTTGCAGATACTGCCGGATGAGAGAGCAAGGCGAGCATTTTATTTGTTAAGGGCATTCAGGAATGGTGACGAAAAGCGTGTCGCATGTCGTGATTACTCCGGTCCGTGATGAGGAAGACTTTCTTCCCAGGACCATCGAGAGTATGGTCAACCAGACCATCCGGCCCGCCCAGTGGGTGCTGGTTAACGACGGGTCTTCGGACAATACAGGCAAAGTCATCGACGACGCGGCAGCGCAGCACGACTGGATTACGGCTGTGCATCGAACCGACCGTGGATACCGCCAGTGGGGAGCAGGCATCATCGAGGCGTTTTATGAGGGCTACAATGCGCTGCGTTGCGACGATTGGCAATTCATGACCAAGCTCGACGGGGATCTTTCGTTTGAGCCTAACTATTTTGAGCAACTCTTCGAACGGTTCGACGGTGAGCCGAAACTTGGCATCGGAGGCGGCGTTCTCTATCACCACGGGGAGGAAGGGCGGTTAGTCGAGGAGAGTCATCCAAGGTTTCACGTGCGCGGCGGCGTCAAGACCTTCAGAAGAGCCTGCTGGGAGGATCTTGGCGGTCTCTGGATTGGGCCGGGATCGGACACCGCTGACGAGGTGAAGGCAAATATGCTGGGATGGTGCACGCTCAGCTTTGCCGATATCCACTTGATACATCATCGCTTCACCGGTGCTACGTGGGGACGTTGGGGCAGCCTCGTGAAGGACGGCAAAATCGACTATGTGCTCGGATATCATCCGCTTTTCGTAGCGGCTAAAACCCTGCGACGCTTGGCCAAAAAGCCTTATGTCGCAGGCGCGCTGGTGCAGCTGTACGGGTTTCTTGCGGCATGGCGTGAGCGCATGCCACAGGTTGACGATGTGCGGCTCATTCGGTATCTGCGTCGTCAGCAGGTGTTGCGGTTGCTCGGGCAGGAATCCATCTGGAAATGACGATTGCGCGAGGTGCGATCCGGACGCCTTTTGAGGAAGGCAGGAATTTGATCCGTTCGGGGGTGCAGGCACAGTGACTGCAATAGGGCAGCAAGAGCCAGATGTTTCCATCTTAATTGTGAATTGGAACTCGGCTGAATATCTAGGAGAGTGTCTTGCAAGCATTGGTGGGCAGACGCGCGGCTTGAGGCTGGAGGTCATCGTCATCGACAATGCGTCGACTGAGCAGGGGCTGGATCGACTTGAGCAAGAGTTCCCTGAGGTCTACATCCTCCGCCTGGAGAAGAATCTTGGATTTGCTGGGGCCAATAATGAGGGTTACAGGCACTCGCATGGGCGATATGTCTTGCTGCTAAATCCGGACACAAAGCTGATTACACCGGCCATCAATATCATGCTTGAGAAGATGGAGAGTCTGCCGGACGCAGGCATCTGTGGCTGTACGCTGTTGAATTCGGATCTAACGGTCTCCACAACATCGATCCAGAAGTTTCCAACGATCCTCAATCAGCTGCTGACTTTCGAGCATCTTAGGGTGCGCTTTCCCGCTTGCCCGCTGTGGAGTATCGACCCTTTATTTCGGGAATGCAAGGATCCGGTGCGAGTCGAAGTGATTCCGGGTGCGTGTATGCTCATGCGGCGCGAGACGTTCGAGCGCGCGGGCTTGTTGAGCGAACACTATTTCATGTACGCCGAGGATATTGATCTGAATTACAAGGTAAATAAGCTGGGGCTCGCTAGCTACTACATTGCCGAGGCAAGGATCGTTCATCACGGTGGGGGGAGCAGTTCGCAGCAAACGGTCAACCGGTGGTCCGTCATGATGATGCAGCGAGCCATGGGCCGATATTTTAGAACGAATCGCGGAATGGTATACGGAGTTGCCTATCAAATTGCAACGGGGATCTCAGCGGTACTCAGACTGACCGTGCTGGGGCTCCTCTGCTGCTTGGGCCAGCGTAGGCGGGTTCAGAACTCAATGGGCAAGTGGCTCACAATTCTTATGTGGTCACTATTCGGCGAAAGTCATTCAAAAAGAGCAGCCTCGGCGTAAGTGCTGTCTTTAGTCGAGAAGTTCCCTATTAATTGAAGAGAGCCTATTAGTCAATTTCTCCAGAGTAGCGAGGGCGACCAAGCGTGTGTGGAATCTGCGGCAAAGTTAA
>JAJYAE010000061.1:11057-16336 GCA_021779695.1 Acidobacteriota bacterium
CTGCGATCCATGGCGCGCTCAATTGCTCATCGCGGCCCGGATGACGAGGGCTTTTACATTGAGGGCGCAGTAGGACTTGGCTTTCGCCGGCTGTCGATCATCGATCTGGCTGCTGGGCATCAGCCCCTCGCCAATGAGGATGAGTCGGTCTGGATCGTATTTAATGGAGAAATCTACAACTACCTGGAGCTGCGCGAAGTTCTGGTGCAGAAAGGCCACGTCTTCCGGACGCACACGGACACAGAAGTAATCGTGCACCTCTACGAGGAATATGGCGAGGCCTGCGTGGAGCAGCTTCGGGGCATGTTTGCATTTGCCATCTGGGACTCCCGCGCAAAGCAACTGTTTCTGGCACGCGATCGGGTGGGCATCAAACCTCTTTATTATTATCTTTCGGACAAGAGTCTGATCTTTGCCTCCGAAGTGAAGGCGATTCTATGCGATCCGCAGGTTCCGCGCGATGTGGCTCCGGAAGTGATTGACCGCTTCCTGATGTTCTACTTTGTTCCGGGTGAAGAAACGCTGCTGCGGGGCATCTTCAAGCTCATGCCGGGACACTGCATGACGGTGCGAGACGGCAAGGCGGTGACGCGACAGTATTGGGACCTGGATTTTACAACGGCGCGCTGGACAGACCGACAGGCCGAGGAGCAGTTGCGCGCCATTCTTGATGAAAGCGTGCGGCTGCACATGATCAGCGATGTGCCTGTCGGCTTTTTACTGAGCGGTGGTTTTGATTCCACCGCACTACTGAGCATTGCCTCGAAGCAATCCAAAGCTCGACTTTCGACATTCACCCTTGGGTTTTCGAATCCTGGATTAGCAGACGAGCGGCCCTACGCTCAGTTAGCCGCCGATGCTTTCGGCGCAGATCATCACGAAATGACGATCACGGCACAGGAGTTTGCCGACTTTCTTCCCAAATTTGCCTGGTACATGGAAGAGCCGGTTTGCGAACCTCAGGCGGTGGCGCTCTACTACGTAACACGTCTCGCCACAAGGCATGTGAAAGTTCTAATTTCAGGAGAGGGTGGCGACGAGGCCTTTGCCGGGTATCCCATCTACAGAAATGTGCAGACAATCGAGCGCCTCAAGCGTCTGTTCGGCCCGGCGCGGCATGGAATCTCAAAGGCACTCCAAATGGCGGAGGCCGCAACGGGATCTCATCGGCTCAGAAAATATGCTCCACTAGTGGGTCTACCGTTCGAGTCCTTTTACTTCAGCAGGACCTATAGCCCCAGCGCATTCTTCAACAGGAAGCCGGGCGCGATTTACAGCGAGCAATTTCGTGGGTCTGCTAATCGAGAGAAGTCGCTTAACCTGATCTCCAAGTGGATGCGCCAGTCGGGAGCCAGCGGATTTGTGAATCGTATGCTGTACATGGACACCAAGACTTCACTTCCGGATGATCTGCTCTTAAAGGCCGACAAGATGACGATGGCCAATTCCATCGAACTGCGGGTACCTTTTCTTGACCATCGACTGCTTGAGTTTGCAGCCTCTTTGCCGGAACATCAGAAGGTGCACCAATTTAGGACCAAATACATTGCTAAGAAGGCGCTCAGCAAGCAGATCCCAGAGGCAATTCTGCGTAGAAAGAAAGTTGGGTTCCCAGTCCCATATGACCAGTGGATGCGCGGTGAGTTGCGGGACTGGGCTCGAGATCTTTTGCTTGCTCCAAACGCCCAAACGCGCACCTACTTCGATCGGGGGAGCGTGGATAGACTATTGCGGATGGATGAGGCGACCAAGGGGTATCCCAAAGAAGTTCTTTCATTGGTCGCTCTCGAACTTTGGCATCAGGCATTTCTGAGTGGCCAAGGAACCGGAATAGGCTTTCAACAGACTGAACAGGTTGTGGAACGGCCTGTCCCACTCGTCAGTTGAGATGAAGCGGTTTGTCGACCTCCACGAGCCGCAAGCCATCCTGCTCAGCAAGAATATCCAAGGGGTTGCATGTACGAAACTGAGGTGAATCGTCTGAGTCTGTCTGGAGCCGAATTGCCTCCAGACATGACTGCTGCGCTTGAGCATTCCAGGGCTGCGGTCGCAGCGCGTACTGTTTTGCCTTGGAGTGAACATTGCACAGAATGTGTGTGGCCAACTTGCTATACAACGTGCGACTTGTACAGCGCTCGTGAAGATGGACGCTGTCGTCGCTTCGTGGATGGCATGGTGCGCCTAGAGTGCCCCGAGGCGCTGAGTGGGTATCTTCTTAAAATCACCTTCAAGCAGTGGGCTAAGTTGTGGGCTCCGGGCAATCTGGCCCTGAAGTCCATCGAAGAGGCTGCGCGTTCTGAGTCCATGGACTATTGGATTGGAAGAACGTTAGTGCAACTAACCCTCCCAGGTAGCATCAAGACTTTGTTGAGTCAGAAGCGATATTCGATGAAGAAGAGGCTGGCTACCAAGGCTCAACGTGGCCGCATTCAGCCTTCAGCATTCATGGTTGAATGCTTGAACCCATCAGCAGAACCAGTTCGTATGACGCTGATTATGCGGCCCGCAGAATCCGGGACATTTCATGCGTTTCATCGCGTTCTGGAGATGATGCCGGGCTTTCAGAGTCTGCAGATCCCAGTCACAGAAATCGAGAACTTCATCGACCTGAATTCTCCATTCAATGTAGAGCTCGAGCCAAGCGATAGTGACCGGCAGGTGACACTGATCTTCGGCCTCATGGACTTTGTAGCCACGCACCCGAAGCCTACAGCCGGTTCGAACGAAAGCGGAAAGCACGCAGGTAAAGTGAAGTGTGTGGTCTGGGATCTCGATCACACCCTATGGAACGGAATCCTGATCGAAGACGGTGCGCAGTCGCTATGTCTGAAAGATGGTATTCGCGAAGTTGTCGAAGAACTTGACCGGCGCGGCATCCTGCAATCAATTGCGAGCAAAAATGACTACGAACCAGCAATGAAGGTGTTAAAGCGACTTGGATTGGATGAGTTCTTCTTGGCTCCACAAATCTCGTGGGAGCCTAAAAGTGTTGCCATCGCGAAAATTGCGAAGAGTCTCAACATAGGTGCCGACACGATTCTTTTCGTGGATGACTCGGAGTTTGAGCGGCGGGAAGTGTCGAGCGCTAATCCTCAGGTGAGAACACACGACGCTGCCGAGTTTGCACGATTGCCCATGATGAGACCTCTTGACGTTCCTGTGACCGCCGAGAGCAGGGAGCGTCGAAAGTTGTATCAGGTAGAAAACACCAGGCACGAAGCAGCCGCTAGTTTCGGTTCGGATTACTTCGCCTTTCTTCGCCACTGCAATATCGAGATGCAGATTACGCGACTAAACAGCGACAATCTTCCAAGAGTGCACGAGCTAACACAGCGCACGAATCAAATGAACTTCTCCGGGACTCGATATGAGCAGGATAAGTTGATGGCGATCATGAGTGACCCGATGCTAGACACCTATGTCTTGAGCGTAAAGGATCGCTTTGGAAGTTACGGCGTGGTGGGATTTAGTGTCGTAGAGAAGAATATTCCAAGAATGACGGATCTGATGTTCAGTTGCCGCGTGCAATCGAAGCGGGTGGAGCACGCCTTCCTTGCCTTTCTTATCAAGAGATATCGTGAACAGACGAGTCACGATTTTGAAGCAATTTATCGGAAGACGCCGCGTAACGCGATGTCGGGAAAAGTCTTCGATGACATCGGGCTTTATCAAGTGCGCGAAGAAGATGGCGTTACGCTTCTCGCATTTTCTGCCACTCGCACTGTGCCCGACGACGGTATTGTAAACATCCTAGTGGCAGAGGGAGCATAGTCTGCGGAGCGTTGAATGATTCGGGCATCGCTGGGTAAACTACGCCGGAAGCTTCACGCACTGGCATACAGGCGTCTGGCAATTCTCGAGTGTGACGCGCCGATCGTAACGTTCACTTTCGATGATTTCCCGAAGAATGCAGGCACCGCAGGCGCTGCCATTGTGGAAGCCTTCGGGGGCAGAGCAACCTATTACACAGCAATGGGGTTATGCGGAACTGATAACCGGCTAGGAGAGCAGTTCAACTTGTATGACCTGTTTTCCCTGGCTGAGCGCGGACACGAAATAGGCAATCACACCTTTTCCCATATTTCCGCAAGGCGATACCCCTTCGCAAAGTTCATAGAAGATATTCGCCGATGTGAGTCAGAATTTAGAAAAGAAAGAATCCCAGGATGGACTCAGAATTTTGCCTACCCTTACGGAGAAGTGAGCCTGATGAAAAAAGGCAGACTGGGCTCCCTGATGAAGAGTTGTCGTGGAACGCAACCGGGCTGGAACGGGCCTGCGGTCGACCTTAATCTATTGCGGGCGAATGCGCTTTACGGTGGGATTGAAAGCCGACAGGCAGCATGTGACTTGCTTCGAGAGAATGCACGGCGAAAAGGATGGCTTATCTTCTATACGCATGATGTGTGCGAAATGCCATCACCATATGGATGCACTCCGGAACTGCTGGAACAGGTTGCGCGATGTGCCGCTGAATCTGGACATCAAAGTATGCCGGTGGATCGTGTGGTGAATACATTTCTGACCTGAATGCTCCCCTTCATCGGTCGAGGCTGCCTCGCTGCATAGATCAAGTCGGGTGCAGTTCTGAAGGCGGTATCGAAAGTGGCGCTTCTACTTATTGTGGTTTGGGTCAAGTTATTCCCCATTAGTCACTCGAAGTAGGTAACGTAGGGTATCGCTTCCCTTTCAAAGATCTTTCTTTAATCGCAAAATGTTGCTATCAATAAGTTCATACACCTTCTAGTACAAAACGAGGAGAAAACATGACCACAACGATGCAAACTATCCCCACTGCGGTTATTGGTTCTGCGGTTGCAACGATTCAGGAAAAGATCAACGGCATGATCGATGAGTTGATTGAATCGCTTCCCCCAGTTGATACGCTTACTGCCGAGGAGCAGCGCCGGATTATTGCGAGATATTCAGCGGTGCTCGAAGGGAACTTCATCTACTGGATGACAGCAACACTGCTCGCTGTGAAGTCCGAGGCGGCCAAGCCGATTCTTATCGATAACCTGATGGAAGAAGTGCGCGATGCACATCCAGCCATGTTGCGTCGCTTCTTTGTCGCTGCTCAAGCCTTCCCTACGCCGGATGACTCGCAGGCAATCCACGAAGACATGACAAAGATGCGCCTCTTCCTTGGGCGTCTCTGGGCCGTACAGTCGCTCGCAACGATGGCCTTCTTTGAAGGCTTCATTCAGCGCTTCATGGGCTATCTGGCGAGCCTGGCCGCTGCGCAGGGCTCCAAGGAGATGGAGTACACCGATGTCCAC
>JAJYAE010000383.1 GCA_021779695.1 Acidobacteriota bacterium
ACCAGGTCAAGGGCCTGCCGGAAGAAGACGCGCACAAGATGGTGAACCACATTGCCAGTGACCCCGAGCAGTTCCTGCGCGTGCTGGCCAGCGAGCGCCTCGGCACCTCAGAAGATGCCTTGAGCAACCCCATCGTCTCTGCCAGCTCCGGTGCCCTGTCCACGGCAATCGGCGCGCTCATTCCCATCATTCCCTTCTTCTTTATGCAGGGCGTGCCAGCAGTCATCGCGGCAGCCATTATTTCACTCATCGCTCACTTCGCCGTCGGCGCAGCCAAGAGCCTCATCACTGTGCGCTCCTGGTGGTCTTCCGGCATGGAGATGACCATCGTCGGCGCCGTCGAGGGCGCCGTCACCTATGGCATTGGTATACTGCTGGGCCATAGCGGCATGTAGCCCGCGGCACTTCTGACCAATTGAGCGAGGTAACCCCTTCTGCCCGACAAGTCTTTACGTATCCTTACCGTCGTATCGTCATTGGGGCCTGGCGGCACTGAGCGCGCTGCGGAGAATTACACGCTTGGCTATGCCGCAGCCGGTCTTCCGGTCGCCGTTCTTGCCGGCGCTGGTGGCCCGCGCGCGGATTCTCTAACACGAGCGGGTATTCCTGTCTTTCTCACGGGAACAGGCCGCAGCGAATGGGATGCTGCGCTTCGGGCGACGCTGGATTGGAATCCGAATATCGTTCACATTCACCGACACTGCGCGACCCCCGAGTCCACAGCCATACTCGCGCAACTTCAGTCGCCTCAGCGGCGCGTGCTCGAAACCAATGTTTTCTCTCGCTTTGATGCCTCGCCCAGCGGCAAGATGATTGACGTCAGCTTTCAGCTCTCACGCTGGTGCTTGTGGCGCTGGCAGCAGTGGAGCAGGGGCAGCTCCGGGGGACCTGTCGGAGCCGTCATTCCATATTCCGTGGACAGCCGTGCCTTTTTCCCCTTAAGCGAAGAAGAACGCGCGGAGGTGCGCAAGCATCTCAACATTCCAGCCAAAGCGTTCGTCTTTGGGCGTGTCGGCCAACCCCACGACGCCAAATGGTCACTTGCCACGCTGCGCGCCTTCGCAAAGATTGCTCCGAAAGCACCCGACGCCTTCCTGCTGCTGGCAGAAGCTCCTCCATCCTTCGCCAAGCCCATCGCCGCGCTGCCCGATGCAATCCGTCAGCGCATTCTTTGCAGGCCATTCATCACAGGGGACACAAATCTGCGCCGCTTCTATGGGGCCATGGATGTTTTCCTTCACGCAGCAACAATTGGTGAAAGCTTTGGCTATGTGCTCTGCGAAGCAATGTTGTGCGGTATCCCGATCATCACTCTGAGTCGGCCTTCTCGTGATAACAGCCAGTCAGAAGTTGTCGGTCATATGCAAGGCGGCCTCGTCGCGGCGCGCGAGAAGTTCCTGCCGCAAGCGATGCTTCAGCTCATCGAGCAGCCGGACCTGCGCCGTCAACTCTCCAGTTCCGCTCCTGAATGGGTGCGGTCCAGATTTGACCTGCCAGCCGTGGCAGGCAGCCTGATTCGCGTCGCAGAAATTGCGCTGGCGTGCGGCAATCGCCGCCAAATCGCTGAACAGCTGCAAGCCGAGGGCTTCATCACGCAATGCAGCAATGGGGAAATCCACACACAATTGCGCGATGCAATCGGTACACCGTCCCCCTTTGAGCTCTTCCTCATGCGGGTCGAGCACGTACCGCAGATCTATCGCACGTACACGCGTCTCAAAGCTCTCCGCGCGCGCCTTCACCGCTGAAAGATACTCTCACTCTCTGACGCCTTCGGACCGGCCGGCTCCAATCAGCTCCCGCGCCGCTCCACGCCCCAGCCGAATGCAGTCGGGAATGCCGATCCCATCGTAGGCATTCCCCGCAAGTTTCAAACCCGGCAGCGCAGCCACGCGCTCGCGAATGCGCGCCATCCGCTCCTGGTGTCCAACTGCATACTGCGCCATCGCTCTCTGCCACCGCGCCACCTGGGCAAATTCGGGCTTTGCCCCCGCAGGCATCACCTTGGCTCCCAGAATCTGGCGCAGTTCCCGCTCAACCGTCGCCACCAGCTTGTCATCCGGCTCGGTGAGAAGAGCTTCATTTTTCATGCCCCCCAGAAACGCGCGCAGCACAGCCTTGCCCGGCGGCGTGCGTCCCAGAAACTTGCGGTGCACAAAAGTACACGCCAGCATGCTGCGTCCCTCACTCACGGGAACCAGAAATCCAAATCCTTCCGGCAGCGGCCCAAGCTGACTCTCGTCGTAGACCAAATTCACAGTGATCGACGAAGAATAGGGAATGCCGCGCAACTCGCTGCCGAGCACGCGGTCCACCGGCTCCAGAAGTGCGCCCGCAGCCCACGCCGGCGAGGCAAAGATGACCGCATCAAATTCCTCTGCAGCGCCGTTCGCCGTCACGCGCCAGCCCGCAGCCGTCTTTTCCAGCGCGGACACTACCGTTGAAAGCCGCACCTGCGCTGGATCAATCCTCGCCTCCAGCGCATCCACCATCTGCTGCAGCCCACCCCGCAAGGTCGTGAAGATTCCCCGCGGCCCCGCAGGCTTCCCCGCTGCGCTGGATGCAGGCCTGGCTGCACTCATCTTCGTCCGCATCTGCTGGTGCGCCGCCAGCATCCCGCGCGTCAGCGAGCCATACTTCGTCTCCATCTCCACCAGTCGAGGCAGCACCGTCCGCGCGCTCAACTGCGCCGCATCGCCGCCATAGATGCCCGACAGCAGCGGATCCGCAAGCCGGTCCACCGCTTCCGCACCAAAGTGCCGCTCCACCAGCGCCGCCACTGATTCATCCTCTCCCGCCGGCCGCGGCGGATGCAGCAACTCCATCGCCATGCGTACTTTGGTCCGCAGGCTGAAGAGCGGCGTCAGCGCCGTCGGCACCAGCTTCGTTGGTACCAGAAACATCAGCCCATCCGGCAGCGGCACCAGCCGGTTGTGCACTACGATATAGGTCTTGCGATCCGCATCGTTCGATGGCGTCAGTTGATCGCCCAGTCCCAGCTCGCGGCACAGCTCCGCTGCCGCAGGCTTTTCGGAGATAAAGGAATCCGGCCCACCTTCAATCACCGCGCCATTCACAACTTGCGATGCAACGGAGCCACCCACCCGTGCGCGCGACTCATAGAGCGTGTAATCCACCTGCGCACCGGCACTGCGTGATTTCTCCAGTTCATACGCGGCCGAGAGCCCCGCAATTCCCGCGCCGATAACTGCTGTCCGCATCTGTCTTGACCTCGCTCCGGGAAAGCTGCACGATTGAACGTTCTTTCCCTGCAAAAATTGGCATTGTCAAAATCGCACATGCCAAAGGAAGCCTGCACCTTTAGAATCATGCCCGAAGCCGGCTGCGTGGTGTGACTCGTGTCACTTCAGGTCCACGTTCCGGCCGTTTAACAATGGTTGAGTGAGCTTGCGCGCAGGCAGATGTCGCGCATCCGTTTTCCAACGCATTCTTGCTGGCACTTCGTCGTGCACCTCGGGAAAGCCTTCATGCAGGAGCCACTCGATGAACGCTGAGTTGATCCACCGCCTTCATTTCGCCTTCACAGTCACCTTCCATTATCTCTTCCCGCAGCTCACTATGGGCCTGGCGCCGCTCATCGTGGTACTGAAAACTGTCGCCCTCAAAGATGTCAGCGGAGAGTGGGACCGCGCCGCGCGCTTCTGGGGCAAAATCTTCGGCATCAACTTCGTCTTCGGCGTCGTCACCGGGATTCCCATGGAGTTCGAATTCGGCACCAACTGGGCGCGCTTCTCGCGGCTCTCCGGCGGCGTCATCGGCCAGCCCCTCGCCATGGAAGGCGTCTTCAGCTTCTTCCTCGAATCCGCCTTCCTCGGCCTCTTCCTCTACGGCGGAAATCGTCTCTCGAAGAAGATGCACTGGTTCTCCGCGGTCATGGTCTTCGTGGGCTCGTGGATCTCCGGCT
>JAJYAE010000384.1 GCA_021779695.1 Acidobacteriota bacterium
GACGAGTTCTTCCAGGCTCTCCACGTGCAGCACTCCGGCATGCGTGACGAGCGTGCGCATGATCTGGTAGTCGCCCGCCAAAGCGCCCGTGTGCGTTGCCGCGGATTCCCTCGCCGCGCTGCTGCTTCCGGGATGCAGCAGTACGATGAACTTTCCTTTTTCGCGGGCCTTGCGCGCAAGATGCAGGAATCGTTTTGGCTTTCGAAATTGCTCGACGATGAGCGCGAGAACACGAGTGCCGGCATCGTCGATCAAATGCTCCAGAAAATCCTCAACTCCGTGCGAAGCCTCGTTGCCGGTCGAGACAGAATAGGTGAGTGTGATTCCGTGATGGCGCATGTTGACTGCGACCACGGCGGCCAGAGCGCCGCTTTGCGAAAGGATCGCCACTCCGGGCGAGTCGCGTTGCGCCTGCGGCGGCGTTACCACGAAGGTGAGAGCAATCGCGTCAATGTAGTTGACCATGCCGAGGCAGTTTGGCCCCTCGATAATCATGCCGTGCTCGCGAGCGAGACAGGCCAGCTCGTGTTGGGCCGCTTTGCCGTTTTCGCCGCTCTCAGCAAAGCCCGATGAGAATACGATCAGGCTGCCAATGTTTTTTTGCGCGCAGGCGCGCGCAGCTTCCAGCACCGCGCTTCCGGGTATGGCGAGGACAGCGCAATCCACGCCCACAGGCAACTCCGCTATCGATGCGAGACACTGGTGGCCGTGGATTACGGGGCGCTTTGGATTGACGAGGTAGAGAGCGCCCGCGTATCCGGCATTGAGCAGATTGAGGAGCACGAACTCGCCCAGCGATCCGGGAGTGGACGAGGCTCCCACCAGGGCGATGGATCGCGGCCGCAACAGCTTTTCGAACTGGGGCAGGGGCACCCTGGAGCTTTCAAGGTGAGTCAAGATGTTCTCCTGAAGGGGCGATCAGGGCCGATAACTCTCGAGGCCAGGCTTGATTGTTTTCTCATCAAGGAATTGCTTCAGGCCCTTTTCGCGCGCGTGCTCGGGGTCGCGAAGCTGGGCTTGATCGAGCTTCGCGTAGAGATAGTCCTCGCTCTGTTCCCAGGTGAGCTCGCGACAGCGCTTGAACCCATGCTTGGCAGCGCGGAGCACCACGGGGTTCTTCGCTGCCAGTTTCCGCGCCAGCGCTACCGTCTCCTCGCGCAGGCTTTCAAGGGGGACGGCACGGTTGACCAGTCCCATCTCCGCGGCCTGGCGGCCAGTGAAGGTTTCGCCGGTCATGATGTACTCCAGAGCCATGCGATGTCCGACGGTATCCGCAAGGGCCTTGCTGACGAGGTTGCCCGGAGGAATTCCCCAGTTGATCTCCGAGAGCCCAAAGACGGCTGTTTCGGATGCGATGGCCAGGTCGCACGCAACGAGTGGAGAAAATCCGCCGCCGAAACACCATCCGTTCACCATCGCGATGGTCGGCTTCGCGTACATCCGCAGAAGCTTCCATTGCCATGCCGAAGCGTCGCGACGGATCTTTTCCTGGACGATTTCCGATGCCTGGTCGATTTCGCGAAAATACTCCTTCAAATCCATGCCGGCGGTCCATGATTCGCCGGCGCCGGTAAGGACGAGCACCTTCACTTCGCCGTCAAGCTCCAGCGTTTCGAGGATCTCGCGCATCTCGCGGTTCAAGGTGGGGCTCATGGCGTTGCGTTTCTCAGGGCGGTTGAGAATGACCCAACCGATGCCCTCTTCCACCTCTACGCGGACTGTAGTCCAGCGCCCTTCGTAAGCTGACATCTGAAGTTTTCCTTTCTGTGAATCGGATCGGATTTCTCTTATTGCGTCGTTGAGTCCTGAGGAGCAGCTCTGCCAGATTCAATCGAGGGCTAAGTCCATGGAATCTTCCGCAAGGGAAGCGGTCGCGGCGAGCAGGATCATGACGTCGTCCACGGCCCGCAGCAGATGGAATCAGGAGGGTTGAAGCCCGCCATTACAAGCGCATGCGATGAGTCTAGTCCGGCGATTTGCGGAGATTCATTCATATCTTCCCGAGGGAAACCGGTGCGGGAGCCATCAGGGAATAGGATGCATCAATTTAATGAAATGAGGAAGTTACAGATATATGGCGGAGAGAGTGGGATTCGAACCCACGTTAGAGTTTCCCCTAAACACGCTTTCCAAGCGTGCGCCTTCAGCCACTCGGCCATCTCTCCAGCGGGAACTAATTGTCCTCTTGACTTTACCATATGCGGCGCTGCGGCAGACGTGCACGGGAAGCGGCTTCGATGCCGGGGACGGACCATTGCGCGGATGCGCATGAAATCGTTTACTTTGCTGCGCTGGCTGATTTATAGTTCTCCCTTGCTCGTCGCGAGGCGCCTCAATCGTCACTGGCATCATTCGCGGTGAGACATTCGCATAAAGGACTTCCGTTTTATGTCAGGCATATCCCGTCGCAACCTGCTTTCGTCCGGTCTTGCGCTTTCAGCCTCCTCCCTTGTAGCGCGTTCTGCCTGGGGCCGCACGGCGGCCTTGCTCGCGGAATATCCGCAGGCTCCATCGGCCGAGGCGCTGGCTGCGGTCGCGCCGCGTGAGCAGTTGCTCTTCGACTTTGACTGGAAGTTCACCTTTGGCAACAGCGTTGATCCCGCCCGCGATATGGGCTTCGGCGTCGGGCAGGGCGATTTTGCCAAGACAGGCGACTTCAAGTTCGCCAAGGACAAGTTCGACGACTCGAAGTGGCGCACGCTGAACCTGCCGCATGATTGGGCCGTCGAGCTGCCGTTTGTGCATGACGATGTGCAGCAGTCTCACGGCTACAAGCCCATTGGCCGACGCTATCCAGAGACCAGTGTGGGCTGGTATCGCCGCGAATTCGAGATTCCGGCGAGCGATCAAGGCCGCCGCATCTCGATTGAGTTTGACGGCGTCTTCCGCAGCGTACTGGTTTTTGTCAACGGCTGCTTCATCGGCCGCAACGACAATGGCTATGCGCCCTTCCGCTTTGATTTGACGGATTTTCTTGCTGTCGGCGCGAAGAACTTTATTGCGGTGCGCGTGGATGCCAGTTTTGGCGATGGCTGGTTTTACGAGGGCGCAGGAATCTATCGCCACGTGTGGCTCACCAAGACCGATGCGCTGCACCTGGGCAAATGGGAGAGCTTTGTGCGTTCGGCGGTCAATGGCAGCGCGGCCACGTTGACCCTGGGCACTGTGGTGGAGAACGATGGAAAGCAATCGGAGAGCGCCAAAGTTACCTGGCAGATTCTCGATGCAGCGGGCAAGACCGTTGCCACCGCCGAGGCGCCTGCGCAATCCATCGCGGCCGATGGATCCGCAACCTTCGCGGCAACTGCGAAGCTTGCGAATGCGAAGCTGTGGTCAGTGGACGAGCCCAATCTTTATTCGGCCATCGTCACAGTCGAGTCCGACGGCAAGTCGCTCGACGCCGAGCGCGTGAGCTTTGGCGTGCGCACAGCTGTTTTTGATGCAGACAAAGGATTCTTTCTAAACGGCAAACCATTAAAGATTCAGGGCACCTGCAATCACCAGGACCACGCCGGCGTCGGTGCGGCCCTGCCTGACCGTCTGCAGTGGTATCGCCTGGCCGTGCTGCGCGCGATGGGCGGCAACGCAGTGCGCACTTCGCACAACATGCCGACACCGGAATGGGTGGAGGCGTGCGACCGCATGGGCATGATGATGATGTGCGAGACGCGCCAGATGAGTTCGAATCCAGAGGGACTTGCGCAACTTGAGACGATGGTCAAGCGCTATCGCAACTCGCCTTCCATCATCATCTGGTCCATCGGCAATGAAGAAGGGCAGATGCAGACGGGAGAAGCCGAGCAGGGCGTCAAGGTGGGAGCAGCCATGGTGCAGAAATGCCATGAGCTGGACCCCACGCGCGTGGTCTCGGCCGCGGTGAATGGAAACAATGAAACAGGTGTCTCGCTGACGCTCGACGTGATC
>JAJYAE010000062.1 GCA_021779695.1 Acidobacteriota bacterium
AAGCACAGTAGCGGCTGGGTAGCGGGCGTTGAGCTGGGCAATCCCCTCCATTTCCATGCGCGTCATGCGCGCATATTCCAGATTGTCTTCAGGCGCGAAACCATAGGGCGGGTTCACAAACAAGCCAACGACGAAAGCGCCCGCGGCCAGCGACGTCAGGGCTTGCCAGAGCGGCGCCCTCTGATAAAGGGTGACGACCGCGGTCAATATGACCAACGGGTACATGGGCAACAAATAGCGCGTGAGTAGCGCGCCGCCCAGGAGGCTGAAGAATGCTGCATTGACCAAGAGGAGATAGAAAATGGATTGCGCTTCCTCAGAGAGCATTCCTGAACGCGGACGAGCATCAAGACCGCTCCGCACCGGCAAAAGCAAGGCAGCAACTGCCATGGCAACCAGCACGAAAAGGTTCATGTGAGCCGCAAGATGGAGCGTTCGGTGGCCGAACGCTGCGAGGATGCGCATGGGTGTGAGAGTGGCCTCGGCGTTGTAACGAAGGAACTCCGGATTACCAAATAGAAAGCCGGTCCTGCTGTAGTGCCATGCATACCAGGCGCCAAGCGGCAGCACCGCGGAGCAGAGCCAGGCGGTCTCACGAAACGGGAGTGAACGCTCCTGCCGAGACGCCTTGCGCGCATGCCAAAGGCGCAGTGCCGCGAGGGCCAGAGGAATAACAACCGCAGTCTCCTTGCAGAGGGTCGCTGCGACAAACCAGGCGGCCGCAGCGCGCGGATTGCGACGCGCCGCCGGCAGGGCATAGACAAGCCCCCACAGCGTGCATGCCGCCGCAAAGATGTCGGCATGGGCGAGACTGCTCTGTGCAAACCAGACCGGATAGAGCGCTGTCAGAATAACCGTCCACAGGGCAACGGCGGGCACAGGAACAAGACGCAGCGCGAGGCGCCAGACTGCGAGCAGGCCCAGTGATGCCACCGTCAGCACGGCTTCTCGCGTGACCTCGGGAGAGTATCCGAAGAGCTTCCACCAGAGGGCGAGATATATGCTTGGCAACGGCGGATGAGCGTTGCTCAGCGTGGATGTCGGGATCAGCGATCCGGTGCGAAAGAAGTCCCAGGCAGCAGGAATGTAATAGCCTGCCTCATCCCAGTAGAAGGGAAGGCGGAGAAGCGTGAAATGACTGAGATAAAGAGCCGCAAAAAGGATGGGATAGATCATCCACAAGGGAAGCGGAGCATCCATTCGAGGCTCAAGCCAATGTTTCCAACGCATGCTTTTGACCTTCGCGACCGGTGAAACAGGCTAGTTCACCGGTCCCTGGGAGAAGCCATGGCTCTGCGGTTCCAGGTTGAGGGTTCCGAAGGCCTGCTCGTACTGCGCGAGGTTCTGACCTAGCACATTCCAAAGCGCCTTGGCCTGCTGTGGGCTGAGATAGATGGCCTGATGGTTCCGGATTGTGACCTTGTCGGGGCTCTCACTCGTTGCCAGGCCAAAGACGAGTAGAAAATCCCAGACACTGACGCGTACCTGGACGCTGTTTGCGTAGGATTCGCGATAGTCGGCGGCCTGCTCAAGGTTCATTTCGGGCTGCGGTGTGGAAGGACTCATGGTGTCCCTAGATTAACGTGCCAGAGAAGGCGCGGCGAAGAGGTCACCAGAATCGCCCGAAAGGAATGGGAATCGAGGTTGGTGCGGAAGGCGGGACTTGAACCCGCAAGCCTTTTGGGCGCTAGCTCCTAAGGCTAGTGTGTTTGCCATTTCACCACTTCCGCAAGCCGCTGGGACACCGCGGGAAGAGAATACCGGCTGTCTAGCTGCTCTGCTGGCTTTTCTCCCTTGCCTATAAGTGTAGAGGGATGCGGAACGGGTTGCAATCAGAAGGGTGCGAAGTGACCCATCGATTGGGTACGGTCGCGTCAGGCACAGCGACCGGAGTCCACGCCGTTTGCCATGCAGCTTTTCATCCGCGATTGGCTTTTCTCTGGCGTTTGTCCTTATACATGGCTTCGTCGGCGCGCGTCACCATGTCAGGGAGCGTCTCGGTGGAGTAATGCTCCGTGGTGACGTGGCCGATGCTGAAGCTGAGTGGAAATTTGCGATCGGTTAACTTGTTACGTTCCTCGGCCATGGCGCGGAGGCGCTGCGCGGCGATCTCGATCCCGACCATGCTGAATTGTCCTGCAATTACAAACTCGTCGCCACCGAATCGTCCCTTGACATCGCCTTCGCGGAAGCAGATCTGCACAATCTCGCCCGTCTCTGCCAGGTAAGAAGAACCAACCTGATGGCCCTGCTGGTCGTTGATCTGCTTCAGCCCGTCCAGATCGAGGAACAGCACGGAAAAGGGCTGTTGCGCGCGCCGTGCAAGGCGTAACGTATGCTCCGCGAGGAGGTAGAAGCCTCGCATGTTGTAGAGCCCGGTCAGCTCGTCTCGGAGCGTGAGATCATGAATCTCCTTCTCCATTTCATTGATGCGCCATACGACGATGAGGAGAAAAAGCAATGCGATGGCAACCGCCAGAGCGGTCAAGATGGCGGCAGCGAAGTGCTCGGGCAGGAGCCTGCGAAAACCGTTCTGGGCTTCAATGGTTTCGCGGACAAAGGGCCAGACAAGCAAGACCGGAGCAAAACCACGCGCAATTCTGCTGCCGATTCCGCTGCCCAGAAAGATGGAGAAGACTCCGACCTCAGCCTGTCGAAAGACGATGACCACCGTGAGGAGAACGAGACAGAGCAGAGCAAGGGGAGCGATCAGATTGTCGCTGGTCAAGCCAAAGAGCCCCAGAGTACCGAAGAGACTCTGCGAAATGAGAATCAAAACCAAGAAGCCAAGGCCAACGACGATCGAGTCCGCGGCGACTTTCATCCAGGCGCCTTGAAATTGCAGCAGGAATAGCACGATGGAAAGCGCAAGGAAGGCGATAACAGCCTGCAGCCCTCCGCTGCCCGCGACCAGAACCCCTTGAGCGTTTGTTGGAAAGCTGTAAGTCAAAACTGGGAGATGTTTGATGTTGGCGAGCAGATTGGCTGCCATCAGGACGGCAGGAATCAACGCGACAAAGCGTCCTGCTCGAACGACGAAAACCGGATTACGAGTCTCGGTCAAAATCAGGCTGAAGGTGCAGAACAGCGCGCCGAGCGCAATCGGGAGACTGATGGTGGGCAGGATGACGGGCAACCTGTCGGCCACTGACGGTTCAATCCAGACGGTGACCGTGTACAGAGAGGCGATGAAGACGAAGCCTAAAAAGATCCTCTGCACCAGAAGCAGGCGGCGCTGCCATGCGGGGTCGGGTTGGCCGGGCGGCAATGTCGCGGGAGGCAGAGTCATGACGATAGCTCAGTGCAATTCAGCGGCATAAAAGCGCAACTGGGACCCAGATGCTCCGGCGAATCCCGATTTGGCCGCTCTTTTTGGAATATCAGATTTGCCGCACGCGGATAAGAGGAATTCACACCCGGAAACTCAATCGATACTATGCCGAAAGGAGCTGAGCTTGCCGCTCGCGACGCTCAGCAGGACAGATCCTCAGAGACTGTGTCGATGCGATAGATGCGCGCGCAGGCGCCTCCAAGAATCGAGGCGCGCTCCGAAGCACTGAGCGGTTGGGTGTAGTCTACCCCGATAGCCATCACGGAGCCGTAATCTCCACTCAAGGTGCAGACCGGCCAATCGGACCCAATCATCAGACGCTCTGGGCCAAAGGCCTCGAGTGCCACATCGAGGTACGGCAGAAAGTCCTCGCGGCGCCAGGCATTCCAGCGCGCCTCAGTCACCATGCCGGAGAGTTTGCAGGCGACATTGGGACATCGAGCCAACTCTCGCAGATCCCTGCTCCAGGGTTCGATCTGCCCTTCGGCGATCAAGGGCTTTGCCAAATGATCGAGCACAAACTGCTGGTTGGGAAAGGCGCGGACGAGTTGTGCCGCGAGTGGCAGGTGTCGAGGATAAATGAGAATGTCATAGACAAGCCCGTGCGCAGCAAGCCGGCCAATTCCCCTCTGGAACTCAGGACGCAGCATGAAGTCATCCTCTGGCTCATCCTGCAAAACGTGGCGCAGGCCGACCAGACGCCGATTGGGGACAAGCTCTTCCAGTTGGGTGTCAAGCTGCGGAGAACAGAGATCGACCCATCCCACGACGCCTTTCACAAGGGGATGGCCAGCTGCAAGTTCCAGCAGCCAATGCGTCTCTTCCAGGGTTTGGCGTGCCTGCACGGCGATGGAGCCATTGATGCCATTCGCATGCAGAAGCGGCGCCAAATCGTCCGGGAGGAAGTCGTGCTTCAGCACCTTCATCGCGTCGCTGATCCACGAATATTCGAGAGGGGTGTACCGCCAGAAGTGCTGGTGCGAGTCGATTCGAATCATCCTGGACCCGATTCTCGCAGGCAGTGAGTCCGGAAGCAAACCCTGAAGTGGCGGGCCCAGGTTTTCCGCGAGCGCAGCCGCACGGACGCAATATGATGGGAAGTGGGAACACTTCCGCAGACCCTGCGCGCTCGGGTGAAATCTTCTCGAAACAAAGTTGAAGAGCGGCGCATCTGAATCAAATGGACGGCATGAATCCAGTCGAACAGGCACGTCAAAGCGCCTTCCAACAAACGCTGCTGAGTGCGCGCCGCACCATGCTGATGAGCGAGGTCATCAAGCTCGCTATCGACAGCTTTCGCGCGAGCAAGCTGCGTTTTGCCTTGACGGCGCTGGGCATGGTCATCGGCACAGCATCCGTCATCCTGGTGGTGACCATAGGGCTGACCGGGCGGCGTTTCATCCTCGACGAAATCCAGAAGATCGGCACCAACATGATCGAAGTGGAATACTCCGGCGGGGGCGCAACAGGCGCGGAGAATATCCTCTACAACGATTACCTGACCCGGGAAGATGAGTCGGCGGTGCTGAGCCAGGTGCCGAGCGTGCTTTATTCCTCCCCAATGTTGGAGATGCACGACCGCATCAGCTTTGGCGGGGGCGTGGTCAAGGACACACTCGTTCTTGGCGTCAGCCCACAATACAAAGACGTACGGAACCTGATTGTATTGTCGGGCAGATTCTTTGACGATCAGGACGAAAAGGAACACATCAAGTGCGCGGTTGTAACGGTGCCGTTCGCGCGCGCGATGTTCGGCAGTCCGCAAGAGGCGATCGGCCAGACGTTTTCAATCAGCAGAATTCCGTTCACAATCATCGGCACATTCAAAGAGAGCGTCGATACCTTCGGACAGTCGGAGATTTCCGATCAGACGATCCTGATTCCCTATTCGGTGGCGCGGTACTTCACGGGCACGGACACCGTGAAGCAGATTTTTTTCTCCATTCGCAATATGGACCAGGTGCCGGAGGCATCGAGGGATATCCACCACGTCATCGCATCGCGCCACAAGAAAAATTCTGTCTACACCGTTTTCAACATGACGGAACTGCTGAGTACGGCGGCATCAATTTCCAATATCCTGACGGCTGTCCTGGTGATGGTGGCCGCGGTCACTCTGGCTGTGGGGGGCGTTGGCATCATGAACATCATGCTCGCCAATGTCCGGTCAAGAATTCGTGAGATTGGGATTCGGAAGGCTTTGGGTGCCACCTACCGGGAGATCAAGCTGCAGTTTCTTGCGGAAGCCGTGATCATTTCACTGACGGGCGGAGTGATTGGCATCGTGGTTGGACTAGCGGTACCCCTGTCGGTCCGGTTTTTCACGGACTATCGACTCCCCGTTTCACCATGGTCGGTCGTGATCGCACTGATTGCAGCAACCCTGGTTGGAGTCCTGTTTGGCACCGTGCCAGCGACACGCGCGGCGCAACTGGATCCCGTCGAATCGCTGAAATATGAGTAAAGTTCCCGTACAGAAGCCGGATCAGGATCCAACTCCCTCCAGCGCGCCCAACCTCGTGTTGCTCTATTGCCTGATTGCCCTGGCTATGATCGCGGCAATTGGGATAGCGCTTCTGATTGTCCGCCCATTTTATCTTCGGCACTGAAGCTGCACCGTTCGGCGATCAGGACGGGAATGCCGTCTACCACCGGGAAAATGCATGCGCAGGTGGCGCACCGCAGGCCATTGGGATCTGCGCGCAGGGCGCTAAAGCAAGTGGGACAGACAAGAATATCGGCCCATTCTCCGATAGGTGCCGGATTGAGGCGGGTCTGGCTCATGAGATCAGGGCTGCAAGGAATGGATTACTGAATGACAGCCTCTGCGCCATCATCGGCGCCGGCATGCTTGCGCTGTGGGCGCTTGGCGAACTCAGCTTCGATGCGCTCATTGGTGCCTGCCTTGGCAAACTCCTGGGCAACGCGAATGCCGTTGTAGATGGCCACATCGTTGGACGAGCCGTGGCCGATGATGCAAACGCCCCGCACGCCGAGCAGTTGTGCGCCGCCATACTCGGTATAGTCGAGCCTGCGGCGGAAGTCGTTGAATGCACGGCGCGAGAGCAGTGCCCCCACTTGTGCCGTCACTGTGCGGGTGAGGGACTCACGCAGCACGTCGCGCACGAAGCGGCCGATTCCCTCGCTGGTCTTCAATGCAACATTGCCGACGAATCCATCGCAGACAATGACGTCTGCATGGCCGTTGAAGATGTCACGGCCTTCCACATTGCCGATGAAATGGATCGGGAGCGCCTTCAGGAGCGGATACGCCTCGCGGGTTAGATCGTTACCCTTGGTCTCTTCCTCGCCGATAGAGAGAAGGCCGACGCGAGGCTGCCGAATCTTGAGCACGCTGCGGGCATACATCTCACCCATCACGGCGAACTGCTCGAGGTTTTGCGCCTTGCAGTCCACGTTCGCGCCGACGTCCAGCAGCACGCAGGGATTACCCTTTGAGGTCGGCATGGGCGTCGCCAGCGCTGGGCGGTCCACGCCGGGCATGGCGCCCAGAACCATTTTGGCGGTCGCCATGGCTGCGCCTGTGTTGCCGGCCGTAACAAAACCGGCGACCTTGCGCTCGCGGACGAGCTTTAGTCCAACACGCATGGAACTGTCTCGCTTTGAGCGGACAGCGTGCGCTGCCTTTTCGCCCATCCCAATGCGCTCCGAGGCGTGGTGAATGACGATCGGCAGGTCTTCGTTTTCCAGATGCTCATCAAGCAAGTCGCGCAATTCCGGCTCGGGCCCAACGAGATGCACCCGCACGGGCAGTTGCCGGCAGGCGAGAATCGCCCCCCGAATTTCCGGCTCGGGAGCCTTATCGGAACCGACTGCGTCCAGCGCGATGTCGATCAGCATGGTCGGAGGTGCTACTTGGCAGCTTCCTTGGTTTCCAGCACGGTGCGGCCTTTGTAGTCGCCGCACTTGGGGCAGGCGCGATGAGGCAGCTTTTTCTCGTGACAGCTGGGGCACTCAGAGAGGCTGCTCGCGGTCAGAAAGTCGTGCGCGCGGCGGTTGGCGGTGCGGCGCGCGGAGTGGCGCCTTTTTGGATTCGGCATGATGCAATTCCTTTCGTGTCCCTGCCCGATCTCCCTCCGGATCAGGACCATACACGGTCCTCACTGCCGTCTGGCACGTTCGGGACATCCAAAATCTAGGGGGTCGTTCAGGACTTGATCCGGCTGCGAAGCCCTGAAAGCGCCTCCCAGCGGGGGTCACTCGGACCCTCTTCGCAGGTGCACGCCTCAAAGTTGCGATTCTTTCCACAGCGCGGACAAAGCCCTTTGCAATCAGGTTTGCACAGCGTTCTGGCAGGCATAGACAGCAAAACCTGCTCACGCAGAACATCCTCAAGCAAAAGACCGTCTCCTTGATAATAACCGATTTCTGTCTCCTGCGCCGAGATGGCCCGCTCGGGAGCGCCGCCGTCTGCGCCGAGGGGGCGGAAAATCAGGTCATACTCGCCAGCGAGAGGCACCTTGACTGGCTCAAGACAACGGGCGCAGGGGGCTGCAACGTCTCCCTGGAATCTGCCCCGGAGCCGGATATCGGCGATAATCTCGCGCGGGCCACGGTGCTCGTGAATGACCTCGGCGCGGCCAGACGCAGCCAAAGGCCCATCCTGTTGCGCCTCGTCCCCCAAGGCAATCATTCCCGGTGCCAGCGATAGATCGAATTCGACCGGCTCCTTCTCCAAATCGCTGACTTTGAATTCCATAGGTAAGAGGGTACCGCAAAAGGCAGGATTGTGTTGGACGATGATCAACCTGAAGCTGTCGAACCGGAGTGGCTCTCCGGTCCGAGCCCGGACTCCAATCGGCTCCGGATTTCGTGCACCTGGATCGAATGGCGTGCAGGGTGAGCGGCGATGAGAAGGAGAATCTCATGGCAGCTGACGGGGCCCGGGATGAGCGGATGGTCAGTGAAATATCCGCGCAAGTCGCCGGAGAATTCCCGCAGCCATCGAATCGTTTCGGCACGAGCGTGGTCAAACCCTGCAAGCGCCTCGAGAAGAGTTTTAAATCGCCCCGCTGGCCGGGAATCAGCAGGCGCTTCAATCCTTTGCTTTCGATCCTTCGCTCGTTGCGAAATAAT
Organism: Acidobacteriota bacterium; assembly: GCA_021779695.1. Next base: position 8,429 of record JAJYAE010000062.1, read on the forward strand.
GCCTTCGCGTGCCGGATTCGGCTCAGTTTGCGGGACCGGCTTGGCGCGCCTGAGTCGCAGGAGAAGCTCGCTCTCCGCGACCGTCACATGCTCGACACATTCAAGGATCGACCATCCGCCCTCCCCGGGAGTGCGCGCAGCCAGGGCGTCACTAATGTGAGTCAACTCTGCATGAAATGCTTTGCGGCCCACTTCCAAGGAAGCTAACCATTCGTGTTTCAATTGATCTTCCATTCGCCCTCCGTGTGCCTGCGCACAGCCAACCGCCCACCTTGCAGAGGTAGACTCTCAGGAGCATTGCATCACGGCTGGAGAGCGTGCCTCGCGATTCTCGGGCCGAGTGCGACTCCGGAGTCAGCGCATGCCCATCAAAACAATTATCGAACCGTTCCGCATAAAAAGCGTCGAGCCGATTCGCTGGACCAGCAGGACACAACGCGAAACCCTGCTGAAAGCCGCCTATTACAACCTCTTTCTGCTGCCCGCCGATGACGTGCTTATCGACCTGCTGACCGACTCCGGCACTGGAGCCATGTCCACGCACCAATGGGCCGCGATCATGGAAGGAGACGAGAGCTACGCAGGCAGTCGAAGCTTTGAGCGGTTCCGCCACTCCGTGCAGGAGATCTGCGGCTACAAGCATGTGATCCCAACTCATCAGGGACGCGCCGCGGAGCGCATACTTTTTGGCGTCACGTGCAACAAGGGAGACGTTGTGCCGAATAACACGCATTTCGACACGACGCGCGCGAACGTGGAGTTCGTCGGAGCCGAAGCCGTGGACCTGGTCATTCCAGAGGGCCGACAACCCGCACTCCAGCATCCCTTCAAAGGCAACATGGACGTCGCAGCACTGGAGGCGCTGATTGAACGCGTGGGCCGCGCGAGAATCCCGCTCGTGATGCTCACCGTGACTAACAACTCGGGCGGAGGCCAACCCGTCTCCATGGAGAACGCACGGCAGGTGAGCGCGGTCTGCAAGCGTCATGGGATTCCGCTCTACTTCGATGCCTGCCGCTTTGCCGAAAATGCCTGGTTCATCAAGCTGCGCGAGCCGGGCTACGCTGACATGTCGCCGAAGGCGATTGCGCAGGAGATGTTCGCACTGGGCGACGGGTGCACGATGTCTGCCAAGAAAGATGGCATGGCCAACATTGGAGGATTCCTATGCACCAATGATGACCTGCTGGCACAGCAGGAAAAGGATCTGCTCATCCTGACCGAAGGCTACCCGACCTATGGAGGACTGGCGGGACGAGACCTGGAAGCAATTGCCGTGGGTCTGCAGGAGGCGCTGGAAGAGGACTACCTGCGCTATCGGATTGCATCAACGGCCTACCTGGGACAGCACATTGCGGCCGCGGGTGTGCCCATTGTGCAACCGCCGGGCGGCCACGCGATTTACATCGATGCACGCGCTTTTCTGCCTCACATCCCCGCACACCAATTTCCGGGCGTGGCGCTGGCAGCAGAGCTTTACCTTGAGGGCGGCGTTCGCTCGGTCGAGATCGGAACCCTGATGTTTGCCAGTGCGGCACAGATGAACCTGGTGCGTCTGGCGATGCCGCGGCGCGTCTACACACAAAGCCATGTCGACTACCTGGTCGAAGTGATCCTGGAAGTCTGGAAGAAGCGCGAGCAACTGCGCGGCATGCAACTGACGTATGAAGCACCATTCCTGCGACACTTCACAGCGCACCTGGAGCCTCTTGCCTGAATCCGTCGCGTAAAGTGATCCATGTCACACACATCTCTGGCAAAACAACCAGGCGCTCGTTTTAAGCATCTTGGTGAGGAGTGGAATGATTCCCACCACTCGGCGCACAGCGCCCTGCCCGTGCATACTCAAAGAGAAAGGCAAGCAGGAATTACTGGATGACAGCTATTACGTTTACGCTGTTGGTTGGGAGCATTTCCGCACTGGCAGGTTTTCTTGGTGCTTTGACTGGACTCGGGGGCGGCGTCGTCATCGTGCCAGTTCTGACGCTTGCGCTGGGCGTCGACATTAAATACGCGATTGGCGCATCTCTCGTTTCCGTGATTGCCACATCATCCGGTGCCGCCGCGGCCTATGTAAAAGAAGGCTATTCGAATATCAGGATTGGTATGCTGCTCGAGATCGCCACGACTGTTGGCGCGGTGATCGGCGCCTATCTTGCAGGATTTACCAGTACGCACATCATCGCGATCATCTTTGGTCTTGTATTGATCCAGTCCGCGTACCAATCTCTGTTCAGTTCCAATGGAATTGCAGACAATCTGGTGAACTCCGACAAATTGGCGCGGTGGCTGCGCCTTGGGGGCGACTACCCGCTCCGCGGCAAACGCCAGGAGTACGGCGTTCAAAATGTCCCGACCGGGTTTGGGCTCATGTTTGGGGCCGGCGCGCTTTCCGGATTACTTGGCATCGGTTCCGGAGCGGTCAAAGTCATTGCGATGGACCGAGCCATGAAGATTCCGTTCAAGGTTTCCACCACGACCAGCAACTTTATGATTGGAGTCACTGCGGCAGCCAGTGCGGGTGTGTATCTGAGCAGGGGATACATTGATCCACGGGTCGCGATGCCGGTGATGCTGGGCGTGCTCGCCGGCGCATTTCTCGGAACGAGAGTCCTGGTTCATGCTCCCGTGCGATTGCTTCGCATTGTTTTTGGCGTGGTCATCGCAGTCCTGGCAATTGAGATGATCATCAATGGGATCACAGGAAGGGTATAGGACTCATGGACGATGCTCGGCTGGAAAATTTTATTGGCAACCTGCTGCGGGCCGGAGTTCTGCTGGCTGCGTTTGTCGTGCTTTCCGGGGGAGTCGTTTACCTGATGCAGCACCATGCCGCCACGTCGCATTATGGACACTTCACGCTCGAGAGCACTGCGCTCCGTTCGCTGCCCGGCATCGGTGATCTTGCCCTGCACGGCAACAGCTTGGGTATTATGCAACTCGGGCTGGTGCTGCTGATTGCCACGCCCGTAGCGCGCGTTGCGCTGGCGGTAGTGGGATTCTACCTTGAGCACGACCGTCTATACGTGATCATCAGCTTAATTGTGTTCGCCGTGTTGCTCTATAGCCTGATTGCAGGGCATTGAGGCACCACTTGCGACATCAGCCGATATCGCCGCCTTTACCAATATCCATGGAGGGCGATATCGGGTTGCTTTCGTCGATATACTCCTCGATCACCTTGCTCAGGATGCCTTTCGCCTCAAGGATGAACTCTACCGCGTCGCGCGCCGCGCCATAGCCGCCTGCATTCGGCGTAACGTAATGCGCCTCATCCTTCACCTGCTTGCGGGCATTCGCCACGGCCACCGCAAATCCACATTCACGCATCACGGGTAGATCGATGACGTCATCGCCCACATATGCGATTTCATCCAGTGTCACGCCTTCCTTCGCCATGATCTCCCGGACGGGCCGCATCTTAAAGGCCTCTCCCATGTAGACGAACTCAAGCTTCAGATCACGCGCGCGTGTAGCCACTGTTTCGCTGATGCGCTTGGTGATGACGCCGCATTTCATACCGCCAAGCCGGGCGAGCGAGATTGCGGTTCCGTCGTGTGCGCTGTAGCCCTTTGCCTCGGTCATTGTGGCCGAATGCACGCCAAAACCGATCTGGCCGCCTTTCTGTTCCAGTTCCGCCTGTCGCGATGCAGTTGCTTGCGAAGAGCCGGCGGAGGGCACGAGCCAGATGGTTCCATCCGTTAAGACACCGTCCACGTCAAAAAGTATGATCCTGATGCGCCGGGCACGGTCCTGAGGAGTGAGGTTCATTTTTCGATTCTACCTGCTCCAATCGTGACGCTTATCCGCGACAATGAATGCATGGAGCAGAAAGCATCTGCAGCCCCCGCCGCCCTCGCGCCGGAGGACTATTACCTCGACGGCGACTCCGTGGTGTTTACCGCGGCGTTTCACCTGAAGCGAGGGAGCTGCTGCGGTTCTGGCTGCCGTCACTGCCCCTACGGTCACTCTCAGACAGGGGCAAAGCCCGCCACGTCGGGGGGCACGGCAAAAGCGTAGAGCGGGCTTTTTTTCGTATGCAATCCGGATGAACGGGATGTAAGCTTTCTGCGCAGGTTAAAGCGTAGCTGGCAGTTCATCTCTGTGCACCTCCCTCTTTGGCGCCTTTTAGGAGGAATGTATGCATTTTCTTTGGTGGATTCTCGTTGGTCTCATCGCAGGTTGGGCCACAGGAAAAATCATGAAGGGTGGCGGATACGGATTTTTTGCGGATATTGCGCTGGGAATCGTTGGAGCCCTTGTTGGTGGTTTCCTGGCCGGCATGATTGGACTATCGCGATCGGGCGGTATCATCTACACCATCCTTGTGGCCCTGGCAGGCTCCATTCTCGTGGTCTATCTCTTTCGCTTGATCACACGAAAGAGCAGCTGACTCCCACGCAGTTTGCACGCGAAAGCTCCCATACTCATTAGCACGATCAGAGGCTGAAGCCTGTCTGCAATCAGCCTTTGACCCAGGTCATTCCATCGGCCTGCGCGGGCTGCACCTCTCCGCCAGGCCTCCCAGCTGAAGCGCGGCAGGTTGAAACTCCTCACTGAGCAGGGGACCCTTGCTGGTTAACTAAATCTTCATCCTCCTGCGAGCTGTTTCTGCTTGCAATCTGGGGTGGAGCATGTTAACTCTGAAGCCAATACCTTTCTGGTATCTATCAGAAAGGCAGGATTACGGGCCACCTGCTGGAGCGAGCACATGATGAAGATTGGCACAACGATTCGCGCTTTCCGCCTACAGAAGGGCCTTTCGCAAGGTGATATCGAAAAGAAGACAGGGCTGCTGCGTTGTTACCTGTCCCGCGTGGAAAACGGTCACACGGTTCCGTCTCTCGACACTCTCTCGAAGATTGCGACGGCACTTGATCTGCCCATCTCGCAATTCTTCTCAGAAGAAGCACCGGGGCGCGGCCTGAGCACACAGAAATTCTCCGATGACGAGCTGCGCTTTTTGACCCAGATTCGGCGTTATTCCAGCAATCTGAACGAGAGCGATCGCAAGTTGCTCCTCGCGATGGTCAGAAAGTTTGCGGCTACAGCAACGCGGTAGCCGCACATTCCGATTGACTCTTCTTCGGAATCATCTGCTTGCGGTACCGGCTCAGACGTCGTTGCCCAGGTGAAAGATCGGCTCGACGCCATGACCACCTGCCAGGAGCGCCTGTTCCTCTTGTGAGCTAAGGGGCCTATAGCTCTGCGCGACATCCATCGCCAAACGGAAGTACCGCTCGTCCCCGGGCGGAATGGCTGCCGTGATGGGATGCCCAAGAGTCCAGCGCAGGCCAAGAGAAGCTTCATCTGGAAACGCGGCCGGCTGATACCAGCACTTCGGTTCTGGATGATTCTGCTTCATGTCGGCGGGCCAGACAGTCTTCGCCATGCTCTTCAGGGCGAGGATCCCCATTCCCTTCTCTTGCGCCTTCTTCAGAATCTGCGGACCAAACCCGGCCTGGGTGAAGAGCAGCCAGTTCAGCGGAAAGAGAATGGTGTCGAAGGGGTACCGATCCATGGCGGCCACCGCAGTCTCCGCTGAGTGGACGGAAAAACCGATATAGCGGATTTTGCCTTCCTTCTTTGCGGCTTCCATGGTTTCCATGGCTCCGCCCGGTCCCAGCACGGTGTCTAGCTCAGTCATCTTGGTCAGGGCGTGGAATTGATACAGGTCCACATGATCCGTCTTGAGCAGGCGAAGGGATTGCTCGAGCTGCGCCCTTGAGTCGTCCTTCAAGCGACCATCTGTTTTGCAGGCCAGAAAGCTCTTCTTGCGATAGGGAGCAAGCGCGGGACCGAGCCGCTCCTGCGCGTCGCCATAGCTCGGAGCGACGTCGAAGTAGTTGACGCCGCGATCCACCGCTTCGGCAACGATGTTGTTGGCATCGGAGGTCGTCTCGTTCATTACGACGATGCCCCCGAAGCCGATGATGGAAAGATGTTCTCCCGTCCGGCCCAGTCTCCGGTGCGCGATGGGCTGGGTTGCGGTCTTCGCAGTTGCGGAAATTGTTTGTGAGGATGCTACGGCAGCGGCTGTGATGGCGGCGGATTGAAGAAATGCACGGCGTTCCATGAAACGCCTCCTGCGGAATGGAATTGGATTCGAACCCGAACGCCCCCATTCTTGCACAACGGGGAAATCATTGCCACGTCGTACAACGCCGCGATCCCTCAGCCCGGCAACTGCGCCAAGAAGAATCCAAACAGGACCAGAATGCCGACAAGCATACCCACCGCGATGCGCATACGCGCAGTGAAAAGCCTACGCGGCGATCCGAGACGGGGCACAAGGGGCATGGCAAACAAAATGCCAGAACTGAAGCCGCCAAGATGCGCCATATTGTCGATACTCAGGCCGGACCCGATGACTCGCGTGCCGATGCTGATGGAGAAGCCGATTACCAGATTGATCGCGGCGAAATAGATGACCGACTTGCGCAGCTTTTTTAGCTCGATGGGAGGTACCGGCAGGCGGTTTGACTTGAGCAGCACAATGAGCACGCCGGCAATGCCAAAGACTGCGCCCGATGCGCCCGCGCCCACAGGCCCATAGGCCACCAACCCGGCTCCCCCCTGGCCGTGATATTCCACCCAGTTCACAAATGTGGAGAGCAGGTTGCCCGCGGCTCCGGTAAGGATGTAGGCCACCGCCACGCCGAAGGAACCGAGGATTGGCTCGGCAAGCAGTCCGAGGTTCCAGAGGCACCACATGTTCGTGGCCAGATGAAGCAGGCCTACGTGGACGAACATCGCAGTTACAATGCGCCACCATTGGCCGCCCAGCAGGACCGCACCGGCGTTGTCCGCACCCCAGGTCAGAAGTTGATCGGCGCTGGGACTGGACATTCCCACGCCACCAAACGCCATAACCAGAAATACCAGTACGTTGATGCCAACGAGCGCATACGTTGCGGGCGACATAGCCCACCGCGATCGCCGCCGCACGGGTTGCGCAGGGACGCCAAACTCCTGGCCGGGAGGCAGAAGCTCCGGTTCAGGCATGGATGAGTGGGTATCCATTCCTTTCATCGTAATGCATTTTGGGCCCTGGATTTTGATTCGTGCCTGGAGGGTGGAAGCCATCCCCCTCGGACCCAGGCCCGTCCAGCCGGGCGGTTTACTCTGTTATTTGGCCCTTGCTGCCGGAATTGCAACGGGGATTCACTCCGTGCGGCCGCAGGGTCACAAGGAGCAATCAAGTGGGCACTGAAAAGCGAATTCGCCGCGCATTATTAAGTGTGACTGATAAATCGGGCCTGGTGGATTTTGCCCGGATTCTAGCCAGTTTCGATGTGGAGTTGATCTCCACCGGAGGCACGGCGCGCGCCCTGCGCGAAGCTGGGCTCACAGTCCAGGACATTAGTGACCTGACTGGATTTCCAGAGATGCTGGATGGCCGGGTTAAAACGCTGCATCCGCGCGTGCATGGGGGACTTCTCTACATCCGTGGAAACCCGGAGCATGAGGCCGCCGTTTCGGCGCACGGCATCCAGCCCATCGACATGGTGGTCGTCAACCTGTATGCGTTTGAGAAAACCGCCGCCCAGCCCGGAGTGTCGTTCGGACATCTGATTGAGAACATCGACATTGGCGGACCCTCGATGGTTCGGTCCGCGGCGAAGAACTTTGAAGATGTCGCCATCGTGACGCGCGTAGGCGACTATCCCGTCCTCATCGAAGAGTTGCAAGCCTCCCATGGCTGCCTGAGCCGCGCGACGCGCTGGCGCCTGGCACAGCAGGCCTTTGCCACGACGGCAGCTTACGATACCGCAATCGCGAACACGCTGGACCGGATCGTCGAGACACCCGTTCCAGGCGAGCCTCCGACGACGAATGCCGCTGCCCT
>JAJYAE010000385.1 GCA_021779695.1 Acidobacteriota bacterium
ACCTCGCCGTTCTTGTGTGCCCCAAAGAGATCTGCGAGGCCAAGGTCAGGGCGCGGGCGCAGATTCTCATCGTATAGTCCGGTCTCGAAACTGGCGACGACTGAGCCGCCAGAGCGAACGTAGGAGCGAATCTGCTCGCATTGGCGATCGCTGAGCATGGCGACGTTGGGGAGAATCAGCGCGCGATATTTGCTGAGGCGCTCGGCATCGAGTCGGTCTTCATGGACAAAGTCAAATGTGAACCTCCCACGCAGGAGGGCGTCGTAGAGACCTTGCGTTGTTTCATGCATGTAATGGCGTGAGGGTGTGGTTGCCGGCCCCGGATAGAGAAGTTGCGTGGCTTGACCGAAAACGACGCCGAGGTTGGCGATGGATTGGCGGGGCGTGAAATGCTGGTCATGATGCGACATCCAGTCGAAATATTCAACGCCGACGGGCTGCCAGCGCCGGTCTTCTCCCTGGCCCCCTTCAGCCCCGACAAAGTGCAGGTAGGGCGCCATGCCACTGGCGATTGACTCACTGAGCCACATGCGAATCTCATTGGGACTTTTGGAGGCGTTGCGCCATCCCGGCGTTCCCGTGGAGTAAGCCGCTGTAACGTTGGCGGCAAACTTGCCATCGAGCACGGCACGGCAGACGCGACCCTGGAGGCTACAGCCCCAGACGGCAGAATCGTCAATGGTCCGGCCCTGATTGTCGGCCTGGAACCATGTGGCAACTTTGCCGAGCCGAGCGAGGTTGGGTCCGCCACGAACGTTGCCGCCGGAGTTGGCAAAAAAGAAATTGTCAGGATGCTTCTCCTTTGCGATGGCGTCATAACGCTGCCACAGCGCCAGAACGCGATCGGTGAAGACGCGCCAATAGGCGGGCGTTGCAGAGTCGGGCAACTGACTGCAGACAGCGCAGTGGCAGTCTGGGAGACTGCCGAGCGGCGGCCAGCCGTTGGTGTAGAAGCAATCGATGTCGTATAGCGAGTTGATCTCATGCATGATCGCCGGAACGTAAAGATCCATATAGGTGGAGAACATGCAGGTTTTGAAGAGGCGGGGATCTTCCTGACTGTGCTGCACGGAGCCGTCTTTATGGCGCATGGCCCACTCCGGATGGGCATCGCAAGCATCTTGCCAGTTCAAGTCGGGACTCATGCGTGCTACGACCCGCATCCCGCGCTTTTTTGCGGCGGCGACGCACTCACCGAAGAAATCACGACCGTGGAGGAACCTTCCGGGGCGATGGAACGGTACCTTGCTGGGGTAGAAGGCGAGAATGCCTGTGACGCTGACGAAGATGACATCGACCTGTGCGGCATGCCAGTACTCTGCCCATGCCTCAACATCCATCACCGCCGGGTCGTGTTCTGTCATGTTGGTCTGGCCGACGCGGCGCACGCGTTGTTGCCAGGGTTGCGATGCGAGCGAGAGCGGGCCAATTCGGTGCGGCAGGGCGACCAGGGCGCCTGCGGACGATGGAGGCTCCTGAGACTCCACGGGGAAAGCGGACTTCGAAGAGGGTTCGAGCGAGTTCAAGGTGGAGGCAAGAGGCAGTGCGGCACCGGCCGTGAGACCGGATTTAAGAAAGTTGCGACGGTTCAGCATGAGGACACTCCGCGATGATGTTGCGCAAGCAGTGTAATCGCTTGGCATGACGACCCTCCAGTTTGAGCCGTTCGGCGTAATGAGAGCGGAGCGGGCTACCTGTTGGAAATCTTATGGGTCATAAGAAGGATTGGCTGGACAGGCTTGCTGCGTGTGAAAGAAGCTGATGGAAGTCACAGGAGTCTGTTGATTCAGCCGATGAACTTGCTCAATGAGACGCCCGAGTTTTATCGAGAACAGTCAGCCTCAAGCGACCGCTCGCACCAGTGGCAGTGGGTCTTCGCGGTCGTTCTCTTTCTACTGGCGGCGCTCCTCAGTGTGCTCGTTGTCCGGGTGATTGACCCGCCGGCAGGTGGGCCTGCCTTGCATCCCCGGTATGCGGTAAGTAGCGTTGGTGGAAGAGGGGGCGTGGCAGGGTGAGCAACACAGGGGCAGCAACGGTGAGTGCCGACCGGCTGATTCGCGCGCATACTTACGCGGCGTTTGGCGGACTGTTGCTTTCGTCTCTCTTTGGGTTGCTGGTCGCGATCAAGTTTGATGCGCCGGAGTTCTTGGGAACGCATGCCTGGGAGACCTGGGGCAGGTTGCGCTATGACCACACGCAAGGAATTCTTTACGGATGGCTGGGCAATGCCTTCATCGCATTTCTGTATTACGCAGTTCCTCGCTTGACACAGCGAAGCATCACCAGCCCACGGCTTGGTTGGCTTTTGTTCTGGATGTGGAATGTTGTCGCAGTGCTTGGAGGATGGAGCCTTGTGCTCGCGGGTTCGAGCCAGCCGCTGGAGTGGGCGGAATTTCCTCTGGGCATAGCAGCCGTCATCGAATTGGCGCTGCTGCTTCTCATCATTCAGTTCGGTATGGCTTTCTGGAAGTGCGGGAAAGCGGAGCTGTACGTCGCTGGATGGTATCTTCTCGGCGGGCTGACGTTTACAACGCTTGCGTATCCAGTGGGCAATCTGCTGCCGCATCTATTGCCGGGGGCGATGGGTGCTGCCTTCAGCGGCTTGTGGATTCATGATGCAGTTGGGATTTTTGTGACACCCTTTGCCACGGCCATTGCGTACTTTGTAATTCCGGCCGTGACGCGGAAGCCGATCTACAGCCACTTTTATTCAATGATCGGCTTCTGGCTCCTATTTCTGGTGTACCCGCTGAACGGCATCCACCACTACATCTATTCGGCGCTGCCGATGAGCGCGCAACATGCATCTGAAGTGGCGTCGATCTATCAAGGTGTGGACGTCATTCTGGTCGTCACCAACCTGCTGCTTTCGATTGGGCTCGCAAGGGGTAGCTCGTGGTTGCGGGACATACCGCTGCGGTTTGTCTGGACGAGCGTGGTTCTGTATCTGGTGGTCAGCATACAGGGCTCGGTGCAGGCAGTGATGGCATTCAACAGCTTTATCCACTTTACCGATTGGGTAATTGGCCACTCGCACCTTGCCATGATCGGCTTCGCTTCGTTTGCAGCGATGGGCGCCCTGGCCCACATCTGGCAGTCGATTCCGGGAGTGCGGATGAGCCGGCGCCTGCTGGCATGGTCGTATTGGTTCATCGTGATCGGCCTGGGATTGATGGTTGTGGACCTGACAGCGGCAGGATTGGTGCAGGCGAGCCTCTGGCGCGAGCATACGCTGTGGATCGAGTCAGTGCGGGCATCGCAGCCATTCTGGATTTTTCGCAGCCTGGATGGCGGCCTGCTGCTGAGTGGCTTTTTGATGTTTGCGGCGAGCTTCTTTTTTGGAGACCTGACAATCGCCGAGGCGACTTTGCAAATTAGCCCTGAAGCGTCGAGCTACGCACCTGAGGCGGGTAGGACGGATCGCTGGATCAGCACGGCTTATGGCGCGACGTTTGGAGCGGGACTGGGCTTCTTTGTTCTTTCATTCGTCGCGCTGGGCGTGATGCCTGCACTGAGGCTGCACAGGTTAATGGCGCGGACCACGCCTCCAGACGCTCGACTGGAGCTGACTGCGCAGGAGAGACGAGGGCAGCAGATTTACGCACGCAACGGCTGCGCCTACTGCCACACGGAGCAGGTGCGATTTACCCCGGCGGATGAGTGGCGCTTTGGACCACCGACGGAGGCCTGGGAGACGCAGGGCGAGTATCCACAGATGTGGGGAACGCGGCGCATCGGTCCGGATCTTGCACGCGAGGCCGGACGCCGCTCGCATGATTGGCAACTCGTGCACCTTTACAATCCACGCTTTGTCGTTCCTGACTCGGTGATGCCTTCATATGCGTGGCTGTTCGATGGTTCGCCGGAAGCGCCATCGGATGCAGCAAGGGACC
>JAJYAE010000386.1 GCA_021779695.1 Acidobacteriota bacterium
GCCGCCAAGGGCTCTGCGGAAGGAAGAGCAGTCTTTCTGGAGAATTGTGCTGGATGTCATGGAACAGATGGACGAGCACAATCGCCGGGCGGACGAGCGTTGCGACCGGTTGCCTTCAATCTGGTTGATTTTCGTCTCGCCCCCGATGCGCTGTGGCGGGCCTTAGAAATCGGCGTCGCGGGTAGCGCGATGCCGGGTTGGAGCGACCTGCCCGGCGATGAGTTCCGGACTGTTGCCGCGTATGCGCTTTCGCTGAGCAGCACCCCTGAGCCTAACTCCGGTGCAACGTGGGCGCCCAAGCCCACGCTCGTCGCTGCGGGAGAACGCGTCTACGTCGTGCATTGTGCGCGTTGCCACGGAGGCAGCGGTGACGGCAACGGCCCCGATGCAGCAAGCTACCGGCCACCTCCAGCCAATTTCCAACAGATGCTGGTGTCGTTCCGCGGCGGTGAAGAGGTAATTCGCCACGGAGTTCCCGGCAGCGGAATGCCCGCATGGCCCTTGCTGACGCCGGCGGAAATTCAGGCGGTGACCTTCTACATGCGGTCGTTTTTCAAGGGGCCCGCAGAGCTCCGCGATACGCAGAAATCAGCGCGATCTGAAGAGATGGAGGCAATGCCGTGATTGCCTGGCTCGTTGGGATCATCACCTTCGTGCTGGCGCTTTTCATCTTTTGGCGAGCGCGCTCAGCCGCATATCGTGTGCGCAGCGAAGCGCCCAAGTTCCGATTCCTGGAGAACCTGGGAATCAGGCCTCCCGCGTCTGACCGGTCAGAGACGGACCCCACCCCCAAGGAGAATCCAGATGAACCATCTCACTCGTAGATCATTGTTATCCGGAGCAGCCGCTCTTGGACTGACTGCCGGCGCAGGCGCCGTTGCTGAGGGCCAACTGGTCTGGAAGTCCACCGACTGGAATCATGCAGACTTTCAGGCGCTTGTCAGCAACCCGGCCCGCGTCAAGCAGGTCTACGATGTGGTGCAGATTGGCGGCGGGCGGTTCCTGAACAACGTGAAGAATTCGCTGAATGGGCTCGAATTTGGCTTTGGCGTGCCCAGCCGGCAGATCAAGATTGCCGTGGCAATGCATGGCCCTGCCAACATGCTCAACTGCGACGACTTCATTTGGAGCAAATACGAAATCGGCGCGTGGCTCAATGTCACCGACCCTGAAACGGGCAAGCCTGCGGTTCGCAATCTCTTTCTCAATAGCTCGAAGGCGGCGGGCAAGGGCTACTCCTCCCCGGATCCAAACAGTGAAGACTCGATGTACCAGGACACGAGCATGCAGGCCCTTCGAGCCAGGGGCGTGCAGTTCATGTGCTGCCACACGGCCACGGAAGAGCAGGCTCGTATGCTAGTCCGCACACGCAAGCTCACGCAGACCCCTGAAGACGTGGTGAAGGAAGTGTTGCAGCACACGGTGGAGGGCACACTGGTCGTCGCGTCCATGGTGGCTGCCATCGCTTTGCTGCAGACAGAGGGTCACTACACCTACATTACGGTCTAAGGCCGCAAAGGAGACCTCGCATGAAGACTCGTATTCTACTGCTCAGTGTGATCTGCGCTGTCGGTTCTACCGGCCGCGCATTCGCGCAGAGCAGCCCGCCGTGGAGCCAGCAACAGAATGATCCGGCTCCGGACAAGGGCTTCGTCTTCCACGTCCCCGATGTGGACAATGTGCCGGATCTGCATGGCAATCCCTGTAGTGCCAAGTTGGTTCTGTTCATCGGCGGCAACCAGTTCTTTGCGCTGCCGCAGCTGATCGCCGCCTTCGAGGTCCAGCACCCGGAACTCAAGGGGCAGATCTTTTATGAGACGCTGCCACCCGGCATCCTGCGCAAACAGATGGCTGCTGGGAACGCCATCACGCTCGGCAACCTGACGGTGCAGGTGCAGCCTGATGTCTACGAGGCAGGCACGCGCGCGCTGCATTCGATGGAGCAGGCCGGAGAAGTGACTGGCGTCGTAACCTACGCAACCAACACGTTGGAGATCATGGTTCCCAAAGGCAACCCGCAAGCGATTCATTCACTGCTTGACCTGGGTCGCGCGGGCATACGACTCTCAATGCCCAACCCGGAGTGGGAGGGCGTGGGGAATCAGATCATGAGCTCTCTGCGGAAGGCCGGTGGAGATGCTCTGGTGAAGGCAATCTATGAAACAAAGGTGCAAAACGGGCAGACAGTATTGACTGAGATTCATCATCGCCAGACACCGATGCGCATCTTGAAGGGCGAGGCGGATGCGGGTGTCACCTGGGCCTCCGAAGTTAGCTTTCAACATAGTATTGGTAATCCGATTGAAGGCGTAGCGATTCCCGATGCCCAGAACATGACTGCCTCCTATGCAGGCGGAGTGGTGAAGGGAGCGCCTCATGCCGCCGCCGCCGCACAATGGCTCCTGTTCCTGCAGGGCGCAGAGGCGCAGTCCATCTACCGTAAGTACGGATTTCGTTCGATGACAGACGAAGCAAATTAGGAGCACTTAGTATGAGTAACAAGCGAACCTTAGTATCGAATGCCTGCATAGGGATCATCAGAGTTGGGATTTTAGCCGCAGCCATTGCAGGCTGTTCCAGCAAGCATGTGACGCCAGCCTCGCAGCAGGCCGTGCGCATGCAGCCCAGTTCGGCACCCAAGCAGGATGCTGAACTGGTGCGCAAGGGCAAACTGCTTTTTGATCAAACACCGAAGTACGCCTTCCACTACGTTGGAAACCAACTTGCATGCGCCGACTGCCATACTCAGAGCGGAACCGCGGACTATGCGGCGCCCCTGATCGATGTGGCAGGACTCTTTCCCATGTTCAGCAAACGGGCAGGGCGAGAGATCACGCTCAAAGATCGCATTGATGAGTGCTTTGTGCGCAGCGAGACAGGACGGCCGTTGCCCGACAATAGTCCAGAGATGCTTGCCCTTGTTGCCTATATTCAGTCACTTTCACGGGGCGGGATGAACGGAAAGTCCTATGCGAAGCGTGGCCTGGTTAACCTGCCAGCGCTCAAAGGAGATGTTGCCCGCGGCAGATCTGTTTATGTTCAGGCACAGTGCACGATCTGTCACGGAAGTAACGGTGCCGGTGTCCCTCCCGTCATGCCTCCGTTGTGGGGATCCGGCTCATTCAACGATGGCGCAGGCATGAATAATCAAGACAAGATGGCAGCCTATGTCTATCAGAACATGCCGCAGAATCATCCCCGGTCGCTCACGGCGCAGCAGGCCTATGACGTGGCTGCCTATATCCACTCCAAGCCCAGGCCGAAGTTCAACCAGGCTTACAGGAGCTTCTAGCTAAGCATGGGAGGCCCCTCGGCTCTCCTAAGGAACAACTTCGATGGGGACGAGTTGGAAACCGAGTTCTCGTGCTTTGGCGTGCAGTCTTGCTGATTTCTGCAGCCGTCTACGGTGCTCTTGCTGTTGGAACACCGTTGCATCGTATTCCTGTTGTGTCGTGACCATGTGGTAGATGATCCGGGCGAGTTTGTGAACGGTGGCGGTCATAGCTTTGGGAGCCCCCATTCTGGCTTTCATACGCCGGAAGTAGTCGCCGAGAAAAGTGTTGCTGCGGTGCAAGCCCTGGGTTGCCATGCGCAAGGCGAGAGGTGCGCGATTCTTGGTGGGCTGCGTCCGCGAGGATAGGACCTGGCCACCGCTGATCTTGGGATTTGGGCATAGTCGAAGCCAGGAGCAAAACGCGGCGGCGGTGGGGAACCGGGACCAATCGGGACCGATTTCGGTAAGCAGCATCTGTGCCGTCAGCGAGTTGATCCCGGGCACCTCCGTCAGGTCCACTCCGAAGGCTCGATACAGATCGTTGCGCAGCTGCGGGGGTTCATTTCTCCAGGGGGTCCTGCGGATCTTGCCTCCTTTCGGTGGCTTCT
>JAJYAE010000387.1 GCA_021779695.1 Acidobacteriota bacterium
TGGCCCGCAAGCTCATGCGCTACATCCGTCACTACAACCGCGCTCCCAAGCCCATCAAGTGGACCTATCGTGACCCTTCACACCGCATCAGCCTTAATACCAATTTCTCTGTTACAGGCCACTAGTGGCGCAAACGTCTCGGGACAACGCGATAAAAGAGCGGATCACGAACCTCATCACGACTTCATAGTTGCAACTGAGTCGCAAATTAGCCTCCAAGCGGCACAATACACGATCGCGAGGTCCGAGGCTTTCCAGCCTAACCAAGTGCAAACTCGTTAATCGGCATATGTTTTGATCCCAAAATGCACAGGCGACTTCAGCCATCTCTATAAACCGAAACATGGCGATGACCGTGATTAATCTGAAAAGTCATCCTGGCTCTGGAAGAAACCACGAAGTCAAATCCATTTCACGCATATGCCTGGTGAGCGCGATCATTGCAGCCGCGACTTCTGGTTGGGGCTGCTCGTCCTACATCGAGCCGGTCAACGACTCGTGGCCTTCTGAATCCAGTCCCTACTCGCGGTTCCTGTATGTACCAGCGAATATTTCAGGCGCATCAGCTTTAGTCGCTCATGGATCATTGGAGGATGCTCCTGCGGTTGTACGGTCCGGTTACACAGATCCCCGCTGGGAGCGCGTCGGCGAAACCTATTTTTCTGCCAGCAACAATCGAGTGCTCATAATCCCGCGGGTATTAGGTCGGCCAGAGGGCCGCAGCTACACCGGTTCCGAGAAAGCACGGGAATATTGATATGGTTGACTACCTGCCGGCAAAGTCGAACACCGGCATGTTCGGCGGCAACTCCAACTGGCGCGGTCTGGTCTGGATGCCAGTCAATGCCCTGCTCATCAGGGACCTCCTCAATTTCTATGGATACTACGGCGACATTTATGAAGATTCGCAAACGCATCACAGAGACCAGAACAGTGGTCGCAAGAGACCTGATCTCCAATCCGAAGAATTGGAGACGCCGCTCGAAGGCGCAAGCCGATGCTCTCAAGGCGCTGCAGCGCGAGATCGGCAATGCCGACGCTTGCTCACAACATCGCCGGGTGTAGGTTGAACCGGCACCGGGTACTACTATCACACATCAAATGTCGGGCCATCTTTCGCGCACCCGCTACAGTTCCGAACCATAGGAAGAGCGCGCAGTTGCCCAATGGAAATTGCATTTCCGCATTGCTCGCAGAGCCCATAAAGCCCCTGTTCCAAACGATCAAACGCGTCCCATATAGCCGCAAGCCGGCTTTCCGAAAGGCTGATGAAACTGAGATCGAATTCGAGATTGACGCGGTGGCAAGCCTGAGCCGTCTCGGCACGCGGCTGGCGCTTGCCAGTTCCAAACTCGTTGCGCACAAGTTCCTTCATGGTCTGGATTTCCTGGTCTCGCAACTCCGTCAAGATGCCCTTAAGCTTATTCCGGCGAGCTATGTTGCGGGACAGGTGAAATTGCTCTGAAGGTCGCAGATAAGCGGTATACGTAGGGAGCGTGGATTTTGATTCCTTATACACGGTACTTCTTCCTTTTACTCAGCCTGATCCGCAACTCGGGTGATCGCTGGGGGTGCGAGCAGGCATCTACAATCGCTTGGACTGGCGGGAGTAGATGACCGTCAGGATTGCCCCCGTGATGACGACGTGGGAATTACACAATGAGAAACCACGCACCATCACACCATCAAAAGACCTCGCGCGATCCGGGCCTGAGTAAGTCCGGTGATCATTGAATCCGGCGGCGCGTGGACGCGTTGGCCCACGGCGGCGAGAAATCAGTCGCTATTTTCGAGGTCTAGAGCAGCGGGTCTTGGCCACCCGAGCGGGAGGGGCCAAGCTTCAGGCGCAAAAGCAGACGTGAGAGCGGAACTTGAGGGGAGAATTCAATATTTGCGACGGGCTCAACAACATCTCCGTTGTTGATAAGCATCAGGAGCGCTGGCAGCGCCGCTTGATGTGCAATGCACTCGGTTGTTCTGGCTTCGGGCTGGGCAATTGGAGTGTGTCGTTCGATCGATTGGCACACTTCGGGGGATCGGAAGTGACCTGTGAACTGATGTTCCGGGCCCATCGGAAACACCAGCAGCATCAGCAGGCTCACGACACAGGCCACCGCGCTAATCAGACTCGCTCCCTTAAGCACGGTGGAATAAAAACGATTACTCATGCACATCGGTGAAGATAGCTCAGGTCGAATCAAAGCTCAAGCAAAGAACATGAGCCGCGCCGCCGCACATGGAGAATTGACGAGACCCGTCTCGGCAATATTCAACGCCAATGACCCGGAAGGACCCGGGTGGGTGAACGCACGAGATCGAGATCGTGGGGAAACATTCGGCCATGTGCACAGTTTTCGACGCGTTCCATAGCGGCCAATTCATTCGCATCGTCTTCGACCATAACGCCAAGCGCAGCGCGGCCGTCTTCAGCCCGCTCTTCGACTAATCGGCGGCAACCTCGCGCAGGTGGTGCACAAAACCCACCGCAACCCAAATCTTCGACGGAGCGAAGCCGTATCGCCCGTTGCGCTCGGCCGGGTGCGGACCGTCTTGAGCGTCCCTCGCCAAGGCTAGTCCACTCAGAATTCGTGGTTGGTGCGCCCCCGCGCAATGGCCTGTCAGCGGTATGGCCGCACCTGATACGACTACCTGGAATTCCCTATGAAGCGAGCCGCATCGCTGTTATCCAGCGCCCTTTGAACATCCTCGACGGAAACCGCATGCCCCTCGCGCAACCTGCTAAGCAACGCATCGACCTCTCGCCCCTTGCGGTAATATGAGATTCCCGCCTCGCTATCCGCACCGCCAGTATAGGATTGGGCATTCATGCGGTCGATGTTTCGAGCCTGCTCCAGCCGCGAGATGGCCTGTGCCGCTTCCGGAGTCCGCGGTCGGATGAGCGTTGAACCCGCGTTGGAAGCCGCAAAGACCGGGACTGCGCCGGCGAGAAAGGCACACAGACAACCACACCATACGATCCGCTGGTTCATTGGCGTTACCTCCATAAGCTTACGACGGGATAAAGAACCGCAAATTCAATCCCGCATCCAGGCGGGGCTGGTTAACTCGTGAGAGTCGCGGATTCGGTTGGGAACTTCGCGCCTCTCGGTGGCGGTACCCCGGCGGATATTCGCATGAATGCCGGTTGTCGCGATATTGGGAGAGTTCGAATCCTGATCTTGCATTTCGAGTTCTTGGAAGATAGATCCTGATCCAGCACTCCATGTTGAGTTCACGAAGACATCTTGGGCTGACGGCCGCAATACTTGCGTTGGTGGCCATTGCGACGTTTG
This sequence comes from Acidobacteriota bacterium, assembly GCA_021779695.1. The sequence continues at coordinate 3,294 of JAJYAE010000387.1, forward strand.
GGCCGAGGTTGCATCTTCCCCATACCACTCCAAAGTGGAGAGCGGTGCAGCGAACAGATCTGAACTACAACTGCTGGCTTGCAGTTGACGCTCAGGTCGACCAGGACGCACCGCTTCGCCAGCAGCACGGGCATTCTGCTTTCGTCGCAATCGTGCTGCCATTTGCGCTTCGACCCATCCAATCGGGTGACTATTCGAGACCACTAGTTCCTCAGAAAAGACGGCTTCTCCGGCCGTTGAGACGCCTACCTTCATCCGCAGATAGCGAAGACCCGACCGTCTGAACATCCCCTTTGTTTGAGCCGCGCACTTTGGACGAAAGCGTTCCAAAATGCTCGGGGAAATCTGCGTCCTTAGCATGGCTAAGAGGTCGCGTTTGCGCTGAAGGGTTGGGGTTTGTTCAATGCCAAGTTTTTCGCTCCGCAATCCATTTACGGTAATTGTCGGTGCACTGGTAATCGTCATTCTGGGAGTGACGGCGTTCATGCGGATGCCGGTCGACGTCTTCCCGAACATCAAGATTCCGGCGGTGGTGGTAGCGACTTTTTATCAGGGTATGCCGCCGCTCGATATGGAAGACAACA
>JAJYAE010000388.1 GCA_021779695.1 Acidobacteriota bacterium
CGGGTACTGGCGGAACGATGGCGCGTCTACTTCAACACCGAGCGGCCACACTCTTCGCTGGGCTACAAACCGCCAGCGCCGGCTGCGTGGCAGACCGAAGCTTCCCCGCGGAGTGGAAAAGTGGAAAGCAAAGAACGCTTCCCACTTTCCCACTCCGCCTGCTACTGCGACGGGCAGATATCTACCTCTCCCCTGATCGGCCTCGGTATTTCTGTACCACTTGAAATGTTAGTCTTCGACCAAAACCTGACCTGAAAGGGTGGAGGATTTTGGATGAAGAGGAAGCGTTTTTCTGTGGAGCAAATAGTAGGGGTGTTGAAGCAGGCTCAGGCGGGTGTTCCTGTGGCTGAGGTGATCCGGAAGGCTGGGATTAGCGAGCAAACGTTCTACCGATGGAAGGCGAAGTACGCTGGCCTGGAGGTGGACGAGGTTCGGAAGATGGCGCAGTTGCAGGAGGAGAACATGCGCCTGAAGCAGCTGGTGGCGGAACTGACACTGGACAAGACGATGCTCCAGGATGTGCTCTCAAAAAAATGGTGAAGCCTTCGCAGCGTGGATCGATGGTCGACCGCTTGATGAGCAGCTATGGAGCGAGTGAACGGCGAGCCTGCCGTGTTCTGTGCGTCACGCGCGGAACGTATCGCTATCGGAGCTGCCTCGATCCACGAACTGAACTGCGGATGCGTATCCGTGAGATCGCTCAAACACGAGTACGCTACGGATACCGCAAGATCCGAGTTCTGTTGAATCGCGAAGGCTGGGATGTGGGTAAGCATCTGGTGTATCGGTTGTGCAAGGAAGAAGGCCTGATGTTGAAGCGCATGAAGCCGGCTGGCAAGCGCAAGGCTGCACGTCTGCGCGAAGAGAAGGTCAGGCCAACAGCGCCAGATGAGGCATGGTGTATGGACTTCGTGGCGGACCAACTGCAGGACGGAACACGCTTCCGTTCGCTGACGATCGTCGATGTCTACACACGGGAGGCGTGGCGATCGAAGTTGGCCAGAGCTTGAAGGGGGACGATGTAGTGCGCACGCTGAACAGGCTGAAACTCGAACGTGGCGTCCCTAAGGTGTTGTTCTGTGATAACGGCAGCGAGTTCACCAGTCATGCCATGGACCTGTGGGCCTATCAGAACGGCGCGAAGATCGACTTCTCAAGGCCTGGCAAGCCGACTGACAACGCCTTCGTGGAAAGCTTCAACGGGACCTTCCGGGCGGAGTGCCTGGACACCCACTGGTTCATGAACCTGAAGGATGCAAAGCAGCTGATCGATGCATGGAGGCAGGAATACAATGAGAGTCGTCCTCACGCATCTCTCGATGACAGGACGCCAAGCGAGTTCGCCAGCCAGTACGTGGCTAGCCACGTACTGGCTGAAACCTAAACCGGTCAACGACTAACTCTAAGCTTGGTACAAGAAAACTAGGCCGTTCAAAACTGCGCTACACTAACAATCTCGCTGGTACAAATTACCGGGCAGGCCAGCAGCTCCGGAACAGATCGCCTGAGATGTTCACGCCATCGACGATCTATCCATCTGATGTGGAAAGAACAAACCGGGAGTGGGCTTGGCACTCCCCCCGGCACCCAACGAGACGGATGGGTCGCAGCGGGCTATTCCTCAGCGGGTTGGTCTCCACCAGAGCCCACCTCCGCTTCACCGGCTGCGCTCAGAATGTTGTACAGTGGTCCTGCCCGTCGACAAATTTGCAGCGAACTGCTAACAATGCCTGATTCGACTGTCTCAGCCAAGGGGTCAACCCCACACTGGGTCCCCGAGGGCGTTGCGTACTTCGCTGCAAACGACAGCGCACTGTCGCCCGTCAAACGGCAACCAAAATAATCCATGTGAGCTTCGGTTGTTTCAACGATCCCCTCGTTCTCAATACCCCATGCATGCCTATGCCAGATGCGGCTTCCAGTGAGTGCATAACCGACTCCGATGCCTGTAAGCGATCTTTCCTGAGCTAGCCAAAGAAAAGCCACATTACAAAACGAGGAGCTTTTTTGCTTGACTACATGCACTTCCGCTCCAGTAAACCGCTCACCAAGGGCCAGCAGAATAGGCAGGTCACGGTCGGGAAGAGAATTCAGATCAACCTCTTGGCCGCCAATTGAAAATAGCTTAGAGCAAAGGTGTTTTATCTCAGGTTGCGAACGACAGATCGCATCGAAGCACTCATCGTCGGGTCTTTTCGTGTGTGTCGTCACAAACGCCCCAATCTGTTCTCAAAAGTATACCTTGCGCAAATTGGAGGCACGATTGCCGATTTCTCTTCCGGTGGAGTACACTCTCAGCGAGTGCTCCAGATCCAAGGACGGAACCCGGTGAATGACACCGCAAGCCGTAGCAAGTATCTCGGTGAACTTGAAAGAATGATTGGTGTCTCTGATTGTGGACGTGCTGTATAGAGGTCGCTCGAAAGGAAGAAGTCGGATGCAGCCTGGCAACTCGTCAGCACTTGTTCATCGAACCATCAACGCTACGAATGGCCGTGCACTCGAGATCCTTGGCCACGCGATCGAGTACCTCGAAGATGAGTTGTATCTTGAGCGTACTTGGGTATGTGACAAGAGCGCGAGTTTGCAAGCAATCGAAATTCTTAAAGCGAAAAGCAGAGAGATTTACTTCCTCTGCCCCGTCCCGCTGACGATGACACAGAGGATCGTGGCTTTAATGAATGCGATTCATTTCAAATGAAATCGACCAATGCCTCAGTACCAGCAGAGAGGACACAGGCTCGTCATCTGAGGCGTCGAATGTGTGGCATGAGCTTTTCATACCAGCGCGAGCCTCATAAGATTTTTCGACCTTGATCGGGCAAGATGTCTGAAGCGATCATACGTCTGGTATTCTCTTGTCTAGGCGGTAGAGAGGTGGGTGCCCCATCGGTCGTTGTATCAGATGGGATAGGCGACGCTGGAGGCACAACGCAAGGAGATTATCGAATAGAAATGTTGGGTTTGCTCGGAGAGCGGCTTAGCCCATGTAGTTAGATGATGTCTTACGCTCGTGACCTTGCCGCGGATAGCACCTAGCTCTGCGAAAAGCAAGCAGTTCGATATTCGCAAGTGGCGTTTAACAAATTGGCGCGCATTTGGCCGACAAAATCAAACAAACTGCGAGCACAACTATAAACGCGATACTCTGTTTGGCAAGCGTATCTACTTGCTAAGATTTACGGCACGTTCCGTCAATGATGCTCGTTCGGTGTTCCTTCTAAATAGTCAATGATGCGATCCCCGTCCGAACCTTTAATTGGGAGCAAATTGACAAGGCCGAAACAGAGATTTGCCATGCCGAACCCTGCCTTCCTTTGCCAGATCAGCGATATCAGAAGGTTAGTGCATGGTCCTGCAAAGGAAATGAGGAGATTCTTCCAGAGCGGGCCTGCTTCACGAACGAGATATACACCCCTACGATCTAATCCCGCTCTTTTGATCTGAACTCCGAGAAAGAGTGCGGTTGCGAAATGCCCAGCTTCATGTAGGAGAACAGCAAGAAGGGCATCTCCCATTCCCTGGAAAACTGGAATCAACCACTTGAAGATGAAATGAACCAAGGTATGGGCTCCTCCAGTTTGTCTCACTACCACTGGTGCAGAATTTGCCGGGCACTCCACCTCGTACTTGAGCGTCTTCATGAACCACTCGCACTGGGCGATGTCGTTCAGATCACTGCGACGGCTCATGCTAATATCCCGAGAGTTCCCCCGGCTCTGCCGGGGAGGCAGTCGCAGTTTAACATTTAAGGGATTCCATCCAGGAAACTCTAGCGCGTGAGCCGCCAAGCACACGAGGAGGAGAAACTCGGATGGACGAGTACGAGAGCCTAAACCAGTCCCAGTAGGAGTGC
>JAJYAE010000389.1 GCA_021779695.1 Acidobacteriota bacterium
CCTATTTCGCCTGGACGGGGTCCCTCCAACTCCCCTTTATCGAACAAGGCGCGCCCGTCTGGCTCGCGGTCGGCTCGCTGCATATTGATTTCGGTGCGGTCTTCGATCCGCTCTCCTTGATCATGCTCCTAGTCGTCACCGGTGTGGGATTTCTCATCCATATCTATTCCGTCGGTTACATGGCGCATGAGGACGGCTACTGGCGTTTCTTCGCCTATCTGAATCTCTTCCTGTTCTTCATGACGGTTCTCGTTCTTGCTGGAAATGCGCTCGTCATGTTCGTGGGCTGGGAGGGCGTCGGTCTGGCCTCCTATCTGCTCATTGGCTTCTACTATCAGAAGAACTCCGCGGCAGATGCAGGCAAAAAGGCCTTCATCGTCAATCGCATCGGTGACTTCGGCTTTTTGATTGGCATCTTTCTACTCCTCGCCAACTTCGGTACGCTTACCTTCAGTGAGATCGCCGCAAAGCTTGCAGCCGCTCCAGGGTGGCAAGGCGGAATCCTCACCGCAACGGCCCTTTGCCTGCTTCTGGGCGCCACCGGCAAAAGCGCGCAACTGCCCCTCTATGTCTGGCTGCCTGATGCGATGGAGGGCCCCACGCCCGTCTCCGCCCTCATTCACGCCGCCACCATGGTCACCGCGGGTGTCTACATGATCGCCCGCATGCATCCTCTCTTTGACCGCTCGCCTTTCGCCCTGGGTGTTGTGGCGATTATTGGCGCTGTAACCGCACTCTTCGCCGCCACCATGGCTCTGGTGCAGAATGACATCAAGCGCGCACTGGCCTACTCCACCATCTCGCAGCTTGGCTATATGTTCCTCGGTTGCGGCGTCATGGCTTACGCGGCCGGCATCTTTCATCTCATGACGCATGCCTTCTTCAAGGCACTGCTCTTCCTTGCCGCAGGCTCCGTGATTCACGGCATGGGGGGCGAGCAGGATATGCGCAAAATGGGTGGCCTGCGCAAAAAGATGCCGATCACATTTTGGACGATGACAGCCGCCGTATTCGCCATCGCTGGTTTTCCTCCCTTTGCAGGGTTCTTTTCGAAAGACGCAATCCTATACGCGGCTTTCCTTGACGGTACTCTCGGCAAAGTTCTCTGGCTCGTCGGGGTTGTGACGGCGCTGCTGACTTCCTTCTACATGTTCCGCCTCTGGTACATGACCTTCCTCGGTGAATCGCGCAGCCCCGAAATTCATCCGCACGAGAGTCCATGGTCGATGTTGGGCCCGCTCACTTTCCTTGGCCTGCTTTCGGTTGTGGGGGGCTGGATCGGAATTGATCGATTCAGCACCTTCCTTGCGCCATCGCTCGGACCTCTTCACTTCGAGTCCAGCATTCCCCATCTTGAGCTGTACCTTACCGGCATCGCAATTCTGCTCGCCTTGGAAGGACTACTCATCGCAGACAAGTACTACCGCCGCGCACCGGATCGGCCGGCAAAGTTGGCCGCCAGCATGGCCGGTGGCTACCAACTGCTGGTCAATAAATATTTTGTCAATGAGATCTATGCCTACGCGGTGGTCAAACCATTGCTTGTGATCTCTAAATATCTCCTCGGTTGGGTTGTCGACGTCGCAATTCTTGGTGGCGCGGCCTGGCTGCTGGCAGGGATTGCGCAGTTCTCAGGCGCAATTCTGCAACGGTGGCAGTCAGGCAATTTGCGCTCGTACGCCGGATGGCTCGCGCTCGGCGCGGCTGCGGTGTTGCTGTTTCTTCTTCTTCCGGCGACGCTTGGCCTGCACGCAAGCGGGATGGGACGGTAATCCATGGCATACCTCAACGAATCCATCCTGACTTACATCCTCCTTGCCCCGCTCGTCGGCGCAATTCTGATTGTGCTCCTCCCGGGCCGCGGCAAATTGCCCGCATGGATCGGCCTACTCACCACGCTCGTTACGTTTCTGCTGACTCTTCACCTGCCCGCGCACTTCATCGTGGGCCAGCGTGGGTTTCAATTTGAAATCAATCGCATCTGGATTGAAAATCCGGCAATCAGTTATCACGTGGGCATCGATGGCTTGAGTGTCTGGTTCGTCGCCCTCGTCGGCCTGCTCGCTCCGGTCGGCATTCTGGTCAGTTGGAACGTGATCCAGAAGCGACGCAAGATTTTTTATGCGCTCTTTCTTGTCCAGCAGACGGCGATGCTTGGTGTCTTCCTCTCGCTCGACCTGATTCTCTATTACGGCTTTTGGGAGCTCTCTCTGGTTCCCATGGCAATTCTCATTGCGATCTATGGGCGCAAAGATGGTCCCAGGGCCGCACTGAAGTTTTTCCTCTTCACCTTCATCCCATCCGCTCCGCTGCTCGTCGCCATCCTCTGGCTTTATGCGCACACGGGAAGCTTCAACTTTTCTGACCTGCAACTGCTCATCGCCAGTGGCAGTCTCCCCGCAGGCGCACTTTTCTGGGTCGCGCTGGCATTTCTCTTCGCCTTTGCCGTTAAAGTGCCCGTCTTCCCATTGCATGGCTGGCTCGCAGATACCTTCAGCGAAGCTCCTGTCGCTCTAGCTATGGTCGTCGCAGGGAAACTTGGCCTCTACTCGATGTTGCGCTTCCATATCGGACTCTTCCCGGTGCAGGCGCGCGCCATCGCCCCACTGCTCGTGGCCCTGGCGGTAATTGGCCTTCTCTACGGTGCGTGTCTGGCACTTGTACAGCGGGATTTCTGGCGATTGCTCGCCTTTGCTGCCTTCAGTCACCTCAGCCTCATCACTTTGGGAATTTACGGCCTCACCTTCACCGGTTGGGACGGGGCAATCTACCAGGTCCTCAATCACGGCGTTGTTGATGCTGCGCTCTTCCTCCTTCTCGGCATTCTGGAAATGCGCTTCGGTACCAGTCAAATTGGAGCCTACGGTGGGCTTGCGCGCAAAGTCCCGCAAACCGCGACATTCTTTGTGTTCGCCTCTCTCGCCATGATCGGCCTCCCCATGTTGAACGGCTTTGTCGGCGAGTTTCTGATCCTCTCCAGCACCTTCATTGGCGTGAGCCACGGTTGGGCGATTGCTGCGACAGTGGGCGTCATTCTTGGAGCGGCTTATATGCTCTGGCTCGTGCAGAGGATTTTCTACGGCCCCGAGGACACACTCGCACTGTCGGCTGCCGGAAAAGACCTGCGTCCCGTCGAGCATCTGGCGCTATGGCCCCTCGCGGCTCTAATGCTTGTGATGGGGCTTGCCCCTTCGCTTTGGCTTCCGGCGATTGAAAGTCGAACAGGTCCGCCGACCATCAGGAGCACTCCAGCTTTGTCCCAATTCAATTCCAGCCCTGTCGTGCAGGTCGGAGGCCAGCAATGAACTTCGCAGATATGCTGCGCATCCTCCCTGAAATTGTTCTAACCCTCACTGGCGTCCTTGTCATGCTGGTTGACGCTTCCCTGCCTGCGATTACGCCGCGCCGGAGCCTCGGTTGGATTGCAGCGCTGGGAACAACGCTCGCGCTCTGGTCCAGTCTGTGGCAACTGTCGTTGCCCGTGGGTACAGGCTTCTATGGAACCGTCGAGACAAGTCCATTCACAGTCTTTTTTCACGTGCTCATCTGCGGTATCATCCTCGTTGTTCTGCTTCTGTCGCTTGACGCCCTCCCAGAAGGCAGTCACCATCAGGGCGAGTTCTACGCTCTCATCCCCTTCGGCGCAGTCGGCATGTGCCTGCTCACTTCTGCGGTGGAACTGCTGCTGGTCTTCATTGCTCTCGAGATCTCCTCCATCACCACGTACATCCTCGCCGGGTATCGCAAAGACTCGGCACGCGGCCCGGAGGCCGCAATCAAGTATTTCCTGCTCGGCTCCTTCGCGACCGGCTTCTTGCTCTATGGCATTGCCCTCCTCTT
>JAJYAE010000390.1 GCA_021779695.1 Acidobacteriota bacterium
CACCCCGAAGACAACGTTGTCTTTTGAGATGGGCAGCCTCACCTGAACATCGGATCCGGTTGCCGGCGGATCAATCAGCTTTCCATCTTGCCAATCCTGCGCCGTCGTCTCGCGCCACACCACCTGGTAATGAGCTACGCGTCCACCCGTCGGAGCTTCCCACGTCAGTGTTGTGCTATTGTCCAGGCCCTTGGAGCCACTCAGCTCAATCTTCACGTGGACCGGAGGACCGGGCGCTGCGGCCAGCGTCGCCAGTGTTGCCGCATTCAGCCGGGCCACCTGCGCCACATAGTGGAAGTCCACAAACTCGGGCAGATCGCCCATCACCGGCTCGTTCGATCCAGCCGTGGGTCGTGCAACGTTCTGATGCTGGTGCTGAAAGTCCTCACGCCACTCCGTGAAGCGCACTGCCGCAAAGCCCTCTTTGTTAAAGGCCATGTGGTCGCCGCCGCGCCGATAGCGGTCGGGCCGCGCAACGAGAAAAGCTGAGAAGCCTGCAGTGTCGCCGCCAGCGGCGAGATAGGTCCGCGCGACGGCCGCAATCGCACGCGCCAGCTCGCGGCTGGGCGAGTCATTCTCTTCGCCCAGCGCATGGATGCGCCGCACCTCATCCACTGTCGCCGTCGCTGGAACGCCCTCGGAGAACACGCGCACGCGATCCTTCAGTTGCTGCGTGTCTCCCGGTGTCGAGTTGCCGCCCACGATGTCGTTGTTCAAGACCGCTTCCAGCTCCCAACCTTGCTGCCGGGCCAGTTGCGCCAGATGGGTTGCACCCACAAGTCCCTGCTCCTCGCCCGCCACCGCCGCAAACACAATCGTTGCCGGAAGGTGCAGCTTGCTCAACGCACGCGCGCACGCCAGCGACACCGCCACGCCAGATGCATCGTCATTCGCCCCTGGAGCCGCGCCACGGTCATCAAAGAGATTCAAATCAACCGAATCATAGTGCCCGGTCACCAGCACCATCCGGTTTGCCTCTGCGGGGTCGGAACCGCGCAGGATCGCGTAAACATTCGTGATCTGTGTCGGCCTGGGGATTCGCCCTGCCCATGGCCCGCCACTTGTCTGATCGGCCGTAAAGACATCGCGTTTCACCTCAAGGCAGCCGCCGCACCCGCGCGAAATCGCCTCGAATTGCGCGTAGATCCAATCCGAGGCAGCGTTGATTCCTTTGCCTTTTGGCAGGTCCTCCTCCATGCTCGAAAGAGTGCTGCGCGTCCCGAAACCAACCAGCGTTTCAATCGTCTGTTGTATGGAAGCCGGCTCGATCGTTGTCAATGCTTTCGCAATGACCGGATCCGGTGCGGCTGGTACGAGCGGAGAGCCGAATCGCAGATAATCGGGCTGCGCGAGGCTGGGAAGGGAGACAAATGCCAGTCCGAGTGCAAAGATCGTTTTCGTTGCCATCATTGGGATTTCTCCGTGTGGCAAAAGTTCCAAAAACCGGGAGCAAATTGCTGCCACTTGACCTTTGGGCGGCCGCTCACTAAAGCTAAAGGAACCGTACCGTGAGGTAACGACATCCTATAACATGCGACGTCCGACGTTGCGCATGACAACAAAGGAAGGAGAGGAGGCTGCCATGCCCAGCTGCCCGGAATGCGAAAATAATCTTGATATCGAACTCGACGAGGTCGAAGAAGGCGACGTCATTGCCTGTGAGGAATGCGGAACCGAGTTCGAAGTCGTGGGTGTTGAGCCGTTAGAGCTGTCCCGCGTCGAGGATGACTACGACGAAGAGGAAGATGAGCTCTACGACGAGGAGGAAGAAGAGTGAAGCCGATTCGCACAGGTTGGGCTGCTTCGATCGCTTTTATCGCCTTGGCTTTAGGCGTGGCATCGATTCCGCCGGCCGGGATGCTGCCCCTGGCGATGGCGCAGAACATGGGCCAGCGCAATGTCTCCGGCACCGTGGTGGACGCAGATTCCAACCCCGTGAATTCTGCAACCGTCTTCCTCAAAAACGAGAAGACCAAGGCCATCCGCAGTTATACATCCAGCGCCAAAGGGCGCTTCTACTTCGCCCAGGTCAACATGTCGGAAGACTACGACCTCTGGGCGGAAAAGGATGGACGGAAAAGCGTCGTCAAAACCGTCAGCAACTGGGACACCCGCAAGGAATTTGAAACGGAACTGAAGATGAAGTAACTCACCCGCACCAGCGACCTGAATGGTGGCCGCGCCGGCATCTGCCAACGGAGCGGCCTTCTCAGCTCTCCAGCTTCTTTGTTACCAGCTCGTTCAGCAGCGCCGGATTCGCCTGGCCCTTCATCGCACGCATCACCTGGCCCACAAAAAATCCCGCCATCGTCTTCTTGCCTGCCTTGTATTGCTCCACCTGCTTCGGGTTCGCGGCAATCACCTCGTCAATCGCCTTCTCAATCGCCCCGGCATCGCTGATCTGCTGCGGCTTCTCGCGCTCATACACGGCAGGGAAGTCCTCGCTCTTTTCAAAGCAGATGTCGAGCAGCTGCTTCAACTGCTTGGAGCTGATCTTGTTCTCGTCCAACAGGTCCGCCGCCATCACCACGCCCGCCATCGACACCGGCGACTGCTCCTGCTCCAGTCCCAGCGCCTTCAGCCGTCCGCCCAGCTCGCTCAGCAGCAGGTTCGCCACGCGCCGCGGACTCTTCGCCGTCTTCGCCGCTGCTTCAAACCGGTCCGCAAATTCGCGCGAAGCCGTCAGTGCGTGCGCGTCCTTCTCGTTCAGCTCATACGCCGCAATCATCCGCGCGCGCCGCGCCTCTGGCAATTCCGGGAGCTGCTTCTTCGCTTCCGCCAGAAACTCAGGCGAGACAATCAGCGCCGGCAGATCCGGCTCCGGAAAATACCGGTAATCGTGCGCCTGCTCCTTCGAGCGCATCGAGTACGTCCGCCCCTCGCCCGCATTCCACAGCCGCGTCTCCTGCACAATGCGCCCGCCGCCTTCAATCACTTCAATCTGCCGCTCAATCTCATACTCCAGCGCCGCGCGGATAAAGCGGAAGCTGTTCACGTTCTTCACTTCCACCTTCGCGCCAAACTTCTCCTGCCCGCGCGGCCGCACGCTTACGTTCGCGTCGCAGCGCAGCGATCCCTCTTCCATGTTGCAGTCGGAGACGCCCGTGTACAGCAGAATCTCCTTCAGCCGCGTCAGATACTCAAACGCCTCATCCGGCGTGCGAATGTCCGGCTCGCTCACAATCTCAGCCAGCGGCGTTCCGCAGCGGTTCAGATCCAGATATGTCCGCGTCGCCGAGTCCGCAAAGCCGTCGTGCAGGCTCTTGCCCGCATCCTCTTCCAAGTGCAGCCGCGTAATGCCGATGCGCTTCATCGTCCCATCGGCCGTCGGCACGTCAATCCACCCATGCTCGGCGATGGGCTTGTCAAACTGCGAGATCTGGTAGCCCTTCGGCAGGTCGGGATAGAAGTAGTTCTTCCGCGCAAAAATCGATCGCTCCCGCACCTGGCAGTTCAGCGCGAGCGAGGCCAGCGTTGCATACTCCACGGCCTTCGCATTCAGGACCGGCAGCGCCCCCGGCAGCCCCAGACACACCGGGCACACATTCGTGTTCGGAGCCGAGCCAAACTGGTTGGCGCAGCCGCAGAAAGCCTTCGTGGCCGTCAGCAACTGCACATGGACTTCAAGCCCAATCACGGGCTCATACTTGACCATCAAATCGCTTGCAAGCGCGGTGGCGGGCATACCTGCATTTTAGCGTGAAGGGCAGGGAACTCATCGCTCCCTGCCCCTCTGGTGCTGCGCTTCGCGTGCTCAGTTCCGGCTCAGCTTTGCGCTACTTCTCCGGGTCCGCCGCCGTGAACGGCGAGCAGCACGGCTTCTCGCT
>JAJYAE010000391.1 GCA_021779695.1 Acidobacteriota bacterium
TCAGCGCCGGATCTTGCGCAGGCACCTCAACTCACCGTGCCGGCGCAACAGTTCGGGATACCTGGACTGCCGCCGCACGCCATTGTGCCCAGTGGCCTTGATGAAACCGATGTGATGCTGCTGGCGGTCTTCAATAATCCAAATCTGAAAGCCGTGCGTCTTCAGGCCGGCGTAGCGAATGCGCAACTGCTGCAAGCCGGATTGTTGCCGGACCCCCAGCTTAGCGCGAATTTCGCCGAATCGGTGCTGAACTACGGGGGAGCCGTTGGTCTGAGCCAGGACATCCAAGCTTTTCTGATCCGCGGTGCGGCGAAGGCGGCAGCGCAGGCCACACAGAAGCAGGTAAACCTGAACATTCTCTGGCAGGAGATTCAGGTGGCCGAACGAGCCCGCGAATTATTCATCCAGGCGCGAGCCGACGATCAACTCCAGAACGTAGTCACGGCAAACGAAAAGTTGCTTCGGAACAGCTATCTGCGTGATCGTGCCGCCATGCAGCGCGGCGACGAAACGATAGGAACGGTTTCCGCGGACCTGATCCTGCTGTCGAATGCGGACACCAGCCTGCGGCAACTTCAAACGGAAATCAATCTCGTACAACATCAAATGAATGAACTTCTCGGACTCGAGTCAGATGTCCGCCTTCATCTGATTGGCCCGACCGAATTGCCGTCTCTCTCGCGAGCGGAATTCGATCGATCCATCTACGCTCTCCCGCAAAAACGCACGGACCTGCTCGCGCTGCAGGCCGGATATCAGAACCAGGAGGAAACCCTTCGCCGCGCAGTGCTGGCGCAGTTTCCTTCGCTGAGCGCAGGTGTGAACATGGAGCGAGATCCGGTGGAAGGCGTAAACGCGTTCGGACCGCAGGTAACTCTCACCCTCCCTATCTTCAATCGCAATCGCGGCCAGATTGCCATCCAGCGAGCGACTCGGGAACTGATGCGGCAGCAGTTTCAAGCGCGCCTGGATAGTGCGGTGAGTCAGGCTGACGAGGTCTGGAAGGCAACGCAGATCATGTCCGCTCAACTTAGGGATCTCCAGTTGCAGTTGCCGCTGTTGAAGAAAACGGCCGCCGCCGCCGAGCAGAGTTTTCATCAGGAGAACCTGAATGCTGCGCTGTACGTAACCACGCAATCGAATCTTTTAGCGAAACAGGCGGAGGTCATCCGGCTGCGCGCTTCTCTCGAGAATGCAAAATCCGCATTGGATACGCTCCTGGGGCAGCCGTTTCGATCGCCGTAACCTATCTTTCTCGCCTTGGCGGCTTTGCTGATCAATCGCTTCGTCCGTACCGGGGGTCCTGCATGCTTCGAATGACGCAGGTGCCGCAGAATTAATTGCATAAATCGGCTGCGCAAGATACTCTGCATCGGCACGATGCATATTACGGCCGGAGTTGGTGACCCAGTGTTGTGGCATGGGTTCGCCCTGAACCTCCGCCCATGTGATGAGAATCACTGCCATGAATGGATCGGGCGATAGATGCTTACAATGTGGAGTTGAGGGCTTTCATCATGTGGTGGGGCAAAAAAGGCGCGCTGTTGATGCTGACGGTCGCGGTGCTTTGGACCGCTCTGCCGACCGCGGCCTGCCTGCTCCCGAGTCGAAGAATGGGGCGGTCCGCTTGCTGTCTGCGAATGGCGAAGAGCTGTCCGATGTCTGATGCCGCCATCAAAGCTCCCTGCTGCCAGATACAACCGGGACAGGCTGCGGTAATTGCAGATTCTCCGATCTTCCCCGAGCGCGACCAAACGCCGGCATACGCGTTTCATCCGGTTGGCGCTCCGGTGCCGCTCGTGACACACGAGGCGAGCTGGTATAACCCGCAAACTTTTGCTCCGGAAATCTCGCCCGGCGCAAGCTCCATCCTCCGCATCTAGCAATCCCCTTCCTTTGCAGGCTCTTCCAAGGCCGTTGTGAATCGCTGCGTACCGATGCGCATGGCGATTACGCGACTCAACGCCGAATCTCCACTGGAGGAAGGGATGAATCCCCGATTGATTCTGCTGTTTGCCACTCTGTTGTTCTTGCGGCCTATGGGCGCCGTCAGCGCACAGACGCCAGTTCCGCCTGATGGGCTGGAGCACTTCGAGGCACTGTTTGCCGAAGACTCGCAGCCGGCGGTTGCCGGCCCGGCGATGACGCTCGCTGATGTTGAGCGGATTGCAATGTCCGCGAATCCCGAGATCGCCGTTGCGGCCCGGCGCGTGGCCATTGCCGAGGCGCATATCCCAGCCGCCGGTGCGCTCGACGACCCCGTTGCGATGTATCGCGGATGGGGGGTGCCGCTCGAGAAGCCATGGGACTTCAACCAGGCACAAAACATGTTCAGCCTGAGCCAGTCGCTGCCTGGTGCCGGCAAGCGCACACTTCGCACCAGTATTGCTCAGTCCGATGTGGATATAGCGAAAGCTCAGCTAACCGAGGTTCGCCTTGAGGTTCAGGTTCGCGTACACAAAGCGTTCGACGATTTGCTGCTGGCCAATGATGAGATGCAAATTCACAAAGAGCACGTCGGCATCGCGCGGCAGGCAATCGAGGCTGCGCGCATCAAGTACACGGTCGGCAAGGTCTCGCAACAGGACATTCTCAAAGCACAGGTGGAACTGACCGCGTTGGGCGAGCATATGATCCGGTTCGACCGCGATGCCGGGGTTGCAAGAGCGCGCCTGAACACGCTCATGGGCCGGGACGCCGATGCACCGACCAGCGTGCGCGGTCAGTTCGCGGTACTCGCTACGCTGCCCAACGCGCAGACGCTGGAAGCGGAGGCGCTTCAGTCGCGGCCGGATCTGCTTGCCGCGCGCGACGCAGCGGAGCGCAGCCATAAGGAACAAACCTTGGCGAAGAGGGCCTTCGTGCCGGACTTTACCGTTTCCGGCGGCTACATGCTCATGGCGCCCGGCTCCAACTTCCGCAATAACTACATGGTCGAAGGGTCCATGACTCTGCCGTGGCTCAATCACCGCAAGAATAATGCGGAGATCGCCGAAGCCACGGCTCGTGCCACGGAACAGGATGCCGAACTGGCTGACCTGCGTGTCACCGCATTCGGGCAGATTCAGGAAGCGTTGGTGGAAGCGGGGGGGGCGCAGAGATTGGCTCTGCTTTATCACGACCGACTCCTGCCGCAGGCGGAGATCACACTGCAATCGAGCGTGATCGCCTATGAAAACGACAAGACCGATTTTTTGAACCTACTCGATAGCCAGATGACGGTGATCGACGTCGATCTTGCCTGGGTTCAGTCCGTAAAAGACTTCGATACACGACTGGCGGATCTTGAGCTTGCAACTGGCACTCCTCTCGACCCGTTTCAGCAATCCGCCGCGGAGGTGAAACCGTGAATCAGCGAAATTATCAAATTGCTCTCGCGGCGGCCGTCGCCATCTGCATCGTACTCGGCGGCGTACTGGCCTATGTTTTGCTGAAGCACGTCTCTCGCCCCACAACAGCGGCCGCTACGGATAATCCAGTCATCGCCAGCGGGCCACCGGCGAGCGCACAATCTTCTCGCTCAGTTGCTGCTGAGCCCGTCCCGGGAGAAGCGGCGCCGCTCGGCCCCGTTCAACTATCGCCGCAACGGCTTCAGGAGATCGGCGTGACCGAGGCTGCCGTGGCGTACAAGGATGTGAACGACAGTCTCAATGTACCCGGCAATGTAGACATCGACGAACAGAAGCTCGCCTACGTGCAAACGCGCTTTCCGGGCTGGATTCAGGATGTCTATGCAAACGCGACCTACCAGTACGTCCGGAAAGGCGAGCGCCTCTTCACGATCTATAGCCCGGACCTGGTAAGCAGCGAGCAGGAATATTTA
>JAJYAE010000392.1 GCA_021779695.1 Acidobacteriota bacterium
CGTGGAGGCCAGACCGGAGCGAGTCGTTCTCAATGATGGTAGTGAGTACCCCTACGACTTCAGCCTGGTGATCCCCGCTTTTCGTGGTGCTGCCTTTGTGCGCGCGGTGGACGGACTGGCAAATCCGAAAGGCTTTGTCAGCGTCAACAAGCAGTTGGCAAGCGCCAAGTTTCCGAACATCTATGCCGCGGGAGTCGCAATCGCGATCCCGCCACCACGTCCGACGCCAGTCCCTGTCGCAGTGCCGAAGACCGGACACATGACCGAACTCATGGCCCGTGCCGCCGCCCGCAACATCGTGGCCGACATTCAAGGTGGAAGCAAGGAAGACGGTTTGACCATTCCATCTTCCTGCATCGCTGACGCTGGCGATACGGCATTCTATCTGGCGGCCGATCCGTTTCTGCCTCCAAGGAATCGTGTCATCACCAAGCGTGGCAAGTGGGCGAGGCACTTGAAGCTGGCATTTGAAAAGTACTACATGGCACAGATTCGCTACGATCTGCCTCCGCTCGATTTTGGATGGTGATTTGGAACAAGAGAAAGAAAGGAAAAAGGCCGTGAATTATCTCGTCATTTTGAATGATGCACCGTACGGAACAGAACGCAGCTATAACGGACTTCGCCTCGCGGGATCACTTGCAAAGCAGGAAGGAGAAACAGTATCCGTATTCCTGATCGGCGATGCCGCAAGCTGCGCAATCGGCGGACAAACCACACCAAATGGGTATTACAACATTGAGCGCATGTTGAAGGCGCTTGCAGCCAAGGGCTCGCGGATTGGCGTATGCGGAACCTGCATGGATGCGCGAGGGATTCGCCAGGAGATGATCGTCGAAGGGACGAAGCGAAGCACCATGGATGAACTCACACAATGGACCATGAAGGCAGACAAGGTCCTCGTGTTTTGAAACAGCCTGGGGCTCCAGAAGAAGACCTTTCTGACGCCAGGACATCGAGACCGGATTCCTACGCACGCTGGCGATCTTCTCTGCTTGGCAGGGTAACGGAGCAGATCGAGCAGGAAGCGGTTTTAGCTGCCGCTGGCGAACTCGAAGGCCTCTCAGTGCTCGATGCAGGTTGTGGAGACGGGGCATATTCACTGCTGGCGCGGAGGCGTGGTGCTAGAGTCATTGGAATTGACACGTCAGAGGCAATGCTCGACGCGGCTCGTGAGAAGGCGCACGTTGCAGGAGCTACGATTGATTTCGTTGACGCGTCCGCGGAACATCTGCCGTTCGCGAGCGAATCCTTTGATGCTGTCTTTATGGTGACGTTGTTATGCCTGCTCAACGTTCCATCGCTTGCGGTCAGAGAAGTTCATCGGGTGTTGCGGCCCGGAGGCAGGCTCATCGTCGGAGAACTGGGATCATACAGTCTGTGGGCTCTGCAGCGGCGGCTCAGCGGCTGGCTCGGGAATTCATTTTGGAGGAAAGCTCACTTTTGGACAGTGCACGAACTGCATGGGCTGATCGCCAAAGAAGGTTTCAGGGTTAAATCAACCAGAGGCAGCATCTACTATCCACCCGTTGGGTTAGCCGCTCGGACGATGTGCGGCGCTGAAGGTCTATTGAGCCATCTCGGGGCATTCGGCGCCGCGTTCCTGACCGTGAGCGCAGACGAGGTGTAATTCATATGAGTGACGCCATGAGCAGGATTTATCTCGACTTCAATGCCAGCACACCGTTGGCGCCTGAAGTGCGTGCAGCGATGGCTCAAATGCTTGAGGAGCCTTACGGGAACCCATCGAGCAGCCACTGGGCCGGCACACCTGCACGACAGGCAGTCGAAGACGCCCGCGCAAAGGTCGCCCGGTTGCTGGGCTGCAAGCAGAGCGAGGTTGTCTTTACGGGCGGCGGCAGTGAAGCCAACAACCACGCTCTCAAGGGGGTGTTCTTCGCGGCGGGTCGGCGCGGTGCCCACATCATCACGACGCAGGTCGAGCACCCGGCCATTATTAATCCTTGTCGATTCCTGGAGACGTACGGCGCCAGCGTGACCTATCTCCCAGTTGATGGATATGGCCGCGTCGACCCGGATGATGTCCGCAAGGCATTACGGCCTGAAACCGTTCTGGTTTCAGTCATGCACGCGAACAACGAAGTGGGCACGATTCAGCCCATTTCGGAAATTTCACGCCTTGTGCGTGGTACCGGGGTTCTATTGCATACAGACGCTGCTCAGTCCGTTGGCAAGATTGAATCCAAAGTCGACGTACTAGGAGTCGATTTGCTCTCCGTGGCCGGTCACAAGCTGTATGGTCCCAAGGGAGTTGGCGCGCTTTATATTCGCGAAGGGGTTTTTCTTGAACCGCTCATCCATGGTGCAGGCCACGAGAGCGGTCGGCGAGCCGGAACTGAAAATGTGTTATTGAACGCGGCGCTGGGGGTGGCCTGCGAAGTGGCTGCGAAATGGATTGGCATGGAGCCGGTCAGGATTCTGCGTGACTACTTCTGGGATCGGCTTCAGTCGGTCTTGGGTGAAAGAGTAGTAATGCTCGGGCATCCCACGGAGCGTTTGCCGAATACGCTGAATGTCTGCTTCGCGGGGCGTAACGGCGCGGAGATTCTCAGTCGGATGCCGAGAGTAGCCGCCTCGACCGGATCAGCCTGCCATTCAGGCTCCGTCGAATTGTCGTCGGTACTCGAAGCGATGAAGGTTCCGCCGGAGATCGGAATTGGAGCAATCCGGTTCAGTCTTGGTCGCACGACAACCCGAGATGAAATCGACGCGGTTCTTGAGGATCTCATTCAAACCGTGGAGAGATAGCAATACAGCCGCTTCGCCAAAATCCCTCTGCTTCTCTTTGCCGCGCATTACGAACCGGAGCAGGAGATCATAGGGAACGGCCCAGTGCAGAACCATGCTGGTTGTCCTGTGGGCTGGATTGCGATCCGCCGTCTCCAGCATGTCGTCCTGCTTGGTTTCGCGCCGAACGCCCGCTGCTTTTCCATCACAATCGAGACAAATCAAAACATCTCCACTCACTTAGTGCATGTGGTGTCCAAGGCTATGACCGGTAAGGTGCTCCGCGATGAACGCAACCACGAGGAGCACACCGATCACCGCGAGGGAGACCTTGAGCCCTATGGAAGTCTCCTTTTTCGGCAGTTGCGGAAACTTCTTACGCCGCCCGTAGGGGGTCAGCCCCCATGGTTTATAGATCGAGGTGGTCATGATCACAATGAGCACCGCTATGGCCAGGCCAGCCTTGGTCACCAGTTCCATTCCCAGGTGGCCGACGCTTGGCATTGTTCCCGCCGCAGCCGCTGAGACGAGTCTGGCGGCACGCGCCACGGCCACGAATTGATGCACCAACAGAAGCACTGTGGAGCCGACGGTCAGAATCAATTTCAGCAGGACCCAGTAGTACCGGAACAAGCCCCATTCGGTGCCTAGCGACTGGACAATACCGGTCAGTAGCGCCGCAAAACACAGCGGTACGATAACAAACTGGCCGATGAGGTTCATCGAGAGATAGGCGCCACGCACGGTTTCAGCATCGTGGCTGGTCAATCCGGCAATGCTGAGAGTCAGGAAACTGGCGACTGCGCCTAGGAAGCCGACCGAAAAGGCAACGTGCGCTGTGAGATTCAACTTGCGGAGGGCCGGTGTCATTGCCATTGAAGCCTGCATTCTCGCCAGTTCCTGGCGCTGTGCCGCGAGCTTTGCGTTTACGAACAGCAGTAGGAAACTGGACATCTGTTCGATTCTCAGCTTAGGCTCTGAACTGAGTTCAGTGGAAGAACAACGCTTCCGAAGTGTGCGATAGCGGACAACGCGCCCGTCTTTG
>JAJYAE010000393.1 GCA_021779695.1 Acidobacteriota bacterium
ATGATGAGGGCGGAGAGGGGCATGCGGGGCGATGGCCAGCCGAAGCTGGAGTGACTCTTGATTGTAGGAAGGCCGGTGGGCTGGGTCAAACTGCCGATCCCCATCCATCCCTCCGCTCATTCCGACGATCACCCGTCACAGTTGATGCATCAGGCCGCTGAAAACAGCAACTTTCCGCCGAAAGCGAGGGTTGGCCCGGCCACTATCTGGTGAAGAGACGGCCGTAAGGTTAGCGAGAAATCGAATGGCAAGGGAAGTATTGGCGGTGATTGGACAGCAACTTGTGGTCCGGGCTGATCATTTGATCAGTCGGTTTCTGATTCCCGGCGAGCAGCGACGGAGCCTTGTCCCTGATTCGGATGTCTGGGAAGGATGGCTGGCACACCTGGCTCCGTTTTGTCGAATCCTCCCCAGTTAGGAACTTCCTCATAACCGGCGAACTCCATCGACGATTCATTGAAGCGTGGAGAGCGCAACAATTCTGCAAGTGGCACAATCGCTTTGATCAACTGCATTCCTGCTGCGTGCTCCATACCTTTGATCCGGCCGCGGTGCGATTTGATGTCGCCGATAATCACGCCCATGAACTCTTCAGGCACCATGACCTCAACGGCCATCACCGGTTCCAGTAGAACAGGGCTTGCTTTTCTGGCCGCTTCCTTGAGCGCGATCGAACCGGCAAACTTGAATGCCATTTCGTTCGAGTCGCCTTCGTGGTAGCTGCCGTCAAACAGCGTCACCTTGATATCGACCATCTGGAAGCCCGCGAGAATGCCAAGTTCCATCGCGCCCTGAACGCCCTGGTCAATCGGCTTGATGTATTCCTTCGGAACTACGCCGCCTTTTATGTCGTTAATAAAATCGTAGCCCTTGCCCGGCTCATTCGGCTCGACGCGCAGCTTGCAATGCCCGTAATTGCCCGAACCGCCGACCTGGCGAATGTACTTGCCTTCAGCCTCGGCCTGCCTGCGAATCGTTTCAACCAAAATAGCCGTCAGTGCGCCAACTTTGATCGCAAGGTGGTGTTCCCTTTGAAGCCGATCACAGATCGAGTCAAGATCTGATGTAGTCCCTCCATCAAGACTAAAGTAGCCCTCTTGCGGTTGTGCGTTGATCTTGATGCTGGCGTCTTGAGCGCCAATCTTGCTGAGTGCGGCTTGCAGACGACTACTGTCCGCAATATTCATTGCGCTGAGGGCAAGACGCAGAATCGGACGGCCTTTGCTCGATTCGCTCATCACTCAACTCTAGTTCAATTTGAATACTTGACGCTCTGTTGAGGTTCCGGGAGTATCGTCGCCTACACGTCAGTCACACTTTGATCAACATTCGGCGGGTGGAATTCCACCGTCAACCGGGTAGCAGGCTGCCACAGCCCCTAGCAGGTGGGGGCATCACCATGTAGGGGCTGGTGGCATTGCCTTGTATCCAGCACAAACGCGCGGCGGGGCCGGGGCGAGGCTACTCGCCCATGGCGCGGAGGCGGGCGGGCATGTGGTCGCGGGCGAGCTCGTGGCCGCAGCGGGTGCAGAACTGGTCTGTCGCCCGGACGGTGCGGAAGCAGTTGCCGCAGCTGGCGGTGAGCTGGTAGTTGCACTGCGGGCAGAAGTGGAAATCGCCTTGAACGTGGGTGCTGCACGCCGGGCAGCGCGAAACCAGCGGCGCACGCAGCAGAAAGTACAGCACCGCCCCGATGCCACCGGGCATCACGAAGCAGATGAGCATCCAGAAGCGCGCGCTCATGGCGCGGCGCGGCGCGTCCTGGCTCACAAAGCCCACCATCAGCACGTAGAGAGCCGCCAGCAGGCCCCACGAGACATTCAGATAAATCCGCAGTCCCAGCGGCGGTACGTGGTGCTGCGTCCTCGGGAAAACAATCCAGAAATAGTACTCAACGAGGGCGAAGACAGCGGCTGAAACGAGGATGGACCAGACCGGTACGAGCCGGGATCCGTCGGTGGCGTGGAGTTCTTCAGTCTTGCGCATGGTGCTTCAAAGTACCTGTTTAGCGGTTGCAAAAGAAGTTAACCGCAGGAATGGCACTAGTCAATGGACGGCAAAAGAAAAAGAGAAGTTGCGCGGTACGGAGGTTTTTTCAGAGGGTCACGAGCGGCTGCGGAGGAGGCGGACGACAATGGCAGTGCCGAGCAGGGCGGTAATCACGAAGAGTCCCCAAATGGTGAGCTGGCCAACGAAGGAGGAAATGCGCTGTTCTTCGATGAGGATATCGCCAATCCAGCAGAGCGGCGGCGAAAGGACGACCAGAAAAAGCAGGGCAGCGAACAAGGCCAACGCCCGGCTGCGCCGGCTGGAGTCCTTCTGATCTTTCAGAACGCCCAGAGAGGCCATCACCACGCGCCGCGTCCGATACGCAACCGAGGCATCGCGCTGCGCTGGCGTCCCCGCAAGAGCCGCGGCAACTTCCTGCACGGAGCCGGCCCCGTGGGCATCCGGTCCCCGGTGGGCGGCCGGACCGGTTTCGGTCACACCGCCTCCGGCTGCGCCGTCTCCACAATGGGACGGAGCGCGGCAAGGCCGCGGTAAAGTCTGGATTTCACAGTTGATAGTGGCGCGTGCGTCACCTTGGCAATCTCCTCGAGCGAGAGATCCTCATGGAAACGCAGCACCAGCACCTCGCGATAGAGGGTGTCCAGTTGCAGCAGCGCTGCTGCAACTCGCTCACGGTCTTCTCGGCTGGCGCAGCGGTCAAAGGGGCTTGGCTGGTGGTCGGCGACCTCGAAGGAGAGCGGCTTGTCGTCGTCTCCGCCGACCTCAAAGAGCTCGTCGAGGCTGGAGAGGATGCGCTTGCGCTTCTGATCGATGACGAGGTTGCGCGCGATGGTGAAGAGCCAGGTCTCAAAGCGGGCTTTGGCGTTGAACTGTGCGCCGCGGGTGAGGACGCGCATCCAGACCTCCTGGAAGAGGTCTTCAGCCTGTTCGCGGTTGCCGGTGAGGAAGACGAGATAGCGAAGGAGGCGGTGCTGATAGCGGACGATGAGCTCGTCGAGGAGGCCGGGCTGCTGCTGCTTGAGGCCCTCGGCGATGGCGATGCTCTGCTCGCGCGCGAGGAGGTCTGCGGCGCTTGCGGACGCGGGATTGGAGCCGGGAGCGAAGATGGAGCGAATGGCGGCAGCGGCAGACATCGTATTCAATTAGACGACAAACTTGGGCGCCAAGCCGCAGAAAAACGGCGGCGTGCCGGAAAAAGTTTCAACAGGGAGAATCAGGCGCGGGAGGACGGCGATTTGCGGGCGATGCGGAGGGCGTGGTCGATGGCCTGGGCGGCGCGACGCTGGCGGGACGCGACGGACTGGTAGCCGAAGATGCCCCAGAGGTGGCCACGGCGCTGGATGAGGGTCATGGCCTGCCAGCCGCGGGCGGCCAGCGGCTCACGCTGGAAGGCAACGCGCAGAATCGGCGGGGTTTCCTGCTCGCCCTCCATGACGAGGAGCAGACGCTCGACCATCTGGAGGGCGCGCTTGCGGCGGGATTCGGCGGATTTGGCCTGGGCGACCCAGTTGCCGATTTCGCGGCGCGCGGAGGGGCTGAAGCTCTGGAGCCAGCGGGTGAGGGCGCGCTCGCCTTTGAGGGCGGCGGTGAGCTCGGCGGGGTGCTCGTCGGTGCGGGGCTCAAGATCGGGCTCGATGCGGATGGCTACGCGGTCGCCGGGACGGGCCTCGGCGCCGGCCTGCATCTTCTTGTTCACGAGGAGGGTGAGCCCCTCGCCGTTGGGGCCCGGAAAGAGCGTGGTGCGGAAGGCGAAGCCCTTGATGGAGCCGCGGACTCGG
>JAJYAE010000394.1 GCA_021779695.1 Acidobacteriota bacterium
TGCCCGTCTCGCTGAAATCCCTCTCGGCAAGTATAGGAAACGTGTCTGTGCGAATCAGTAAAGGCCTGCTCATGAAAAATCATTTTGAAAATAGGAGATTCCTCGTGAAGTTTGTCAAAGTCCTCCGTGCTTTCCTCATGTTTGCCGCTGCGCTTCCCGCCCTGGCGGCAAGCCGTACCGTAACGCTCGCGGTTCCCGGCATGACCTGCCCCGTATGCCCGATCACAGTGAAAAAGGCGCTCAAGGCCGTTCCCGGCGTTTCCAAGGTCGATGTCAGCTTTGCTAAGAAAGACGCTGTTGTGACCTACGATGATGCCAAAACATCGGTAGCCGCACTGACCAAAGCGACGGCGGACGCCGGGTATCCCTCGAAACCGGAAGGAACGGCGAAGTGACGTCTGCCAGAAGCTTGTTCTCCAGAATCGGCTCTGCCCTGAAAGAGGATGACTGCTGCGCCACACCGCAATCGAAAGCGCACAAGGTCGCCATCATCGGCAGCGGCGGCGCGGCCTTCGCCGCGGCTATCCGCCTGCGGGAAGGTGGCGCGGACGTGACGATGGTGGAGCGTGGCACAACCGGAGGCACCTGTGTGAACATTGGCTGCGTTCCCTCCAAGATTCTCATCAGCGCCGCTCATGCCGCGCACGTGCGAGCCTCCAGTCCGTTCGATATTGGCATCTCCGTCGCTCCGCCGGTTGTGAATCGAGCCGCCTTGCAGGCCCAGCAGCAGGCGCGCGTCGAGGAACTGCGCAATGCCAAATACGAATCCATCATCGAGAACAGCGCCAATATCCGCCTGATTCATGGCGAGGCGCGATTCCAGGACGACCACACGTTGCGGATAAGTGGTGCCGATGGCCGGGAACAAGCTCTCGCGTTTGACCAGGCGTTGATCGCTACCGGCGCGTCTCCGGCGATTCCGCCTGTTTCTGGATTGAATGATACCCCCTACTGGACTTCTACCGAAGCTCTTGCCTCACAGGAGCTGCCGGAACATTTGATCGTCTACGGCGGCTCCTACGTTGCGCTGGAGATGGCGCAGGCATTTCTGCGTCTGGGCAGCTGGGTCACCATGATCGTTCGCTCCAGGATTCTTTCGCGAAGCGATCACGCAATTGGCGACGCGATCCAACAGATTCTGATCGACGAAGGTATGCGCATTTTCACCGACAAGGAGATTGAGCGAGTCCAGCACGACGGCAATCAATTCACAGTTGAAGCTGGCGGCGAACACATTGTTGGCGATCGGCTGTTGATTGCGACCGGACGACGCCCCAATACCGCCAGCCTCGATCTAAAAAACGCAGGTGTACTGACCAACGAAAACGGCGCGATTCCCGTAGATGAGTTCCTGCGCACCTCCAATCCGAATGTCTACGCCGCGGGCGATTGCACCACGAACCCGGAATATGTGTATGTAGCCGCTGCTGCCGGAACCAGGGCTGCTGCGAACATGCTCGGCGGAAGCGAACGACTGGACTTATCCGTGGTGCCGGGTGTGGTCTTCACCGATCCGCAGATAGCCACGGTGGGTTTGGATGAGGCTACTGCGCTTCACAACGGGGTGTATGTGGATACTCGCACGCTCCCACTGGACAATGTGCCCCGCGCGCTGGCCAACTTCGACACGCGAGGCTTCATTAAATTAGTCGCGGACTCGAAGACCGGCAGGTTGCTGGGAGCGCAGGCCGTCGCTTCGCAGGCCGGGGAGCTGATCCAGACTGCGGCACTCGCCATCCGCGCGCAAATGACCGTGAATGACCTTGCCAGTCAACTCTTTCCATATCTCACGATGGTGGAAGGACTCAAACTGGCGGCGCAGACCTTTACCAAAGACGTCAAGCAGCTTTCCTGCTGTGCCGGGTAAGGAGGGCACACCGGCGGGAGAAGAAATCTGTTGCGGCTACGTTTTGGACGCGCTTAACGGGACGAATCTACGAATATTTGAACTGTTCGACACAATCTGGCATCATTGACCCCAAGTGAACGGGGCCTTATGCGAATTGCGTCCTCCCCTGCCGTTCGCGTCACTGTTGGTTTGCTCGTTGCCGCCACTCTGGGCGGGGCTGGATATCGCATTGTCCACCGCAGAGATCCAGATTCGCCAGAGTTGCTGCTGAAGCGAGCCGATGAAATGTCGTGGCTCAACAGCTGGATCGCCGCCACGCCCCTCTATCGTCGAGCCGAATTGCAGTTCATCCAAGAGCACAATCTCTCGAAGGCCCTCTATGCGCGCGTCAGTCAGATGCCGGCACAAAGCGAATCCTCCACGACGATTCCGAGTCAGATTGCGGTTTTGCGCCACGATCTGATTTTGCCGGAGGCGCATGATCCGGAGACGCGGCTCCGCATTCTGACGATTCTCGGAATGCTCAAAGTGAACTACGACTCCGGCATGGCGCGCCAGACCTGGGCGCAGGTCGAAGCTCTGGCGGTACGGCAGCATCATTATCTGCTCGCGTCGCGCGCCATTGGAGAACAAGGGATTGCCGCATTCCTGCTCGGCGACATCGCAACTGCCAAGAAGGACGTGGTGAAGGCATGGATGGTTGCGAAGGTCGCTGACCCAGCCGCGCAGATTCGATATGCCAGCATGTATGGCGCTGGTCTGGTGGAATTGCACAAATACAAAGAGGCCCTTGGACCGCTCAATGAGGCGATCGAGATAGCTGCAAAGACTCACGGAGCGGCGTATCCCACCATCGCGACCACCGCCAAGATTGAAGCCATGAGCGGCCTTGGCGAGAACAAAGAAGCTCTGGCGCTGGCTGCGGAGGAAATGCAGAAGGTCTCTGCTTATCATCTTGCCGGACATCTCTATGAGCTTTACCAGACGCGGGCAGACGTTTATGAGCGAATGGGCGACTGGAGTCAGGCGATCTCCGATCTTAAACAGTCATCCGCCTACGCAAAGCAGCTTTCGTACTGGCGTGGATTGGCGCAGGTCGACGGGCTTCTCGCCCAAACCTATCTCCATCAAGCAGATTTGCAATCTGCGTTGACGGCAATCAACGAAGCCATCGACGCCAACCGGAACATCCCGGATGAGCTGTACTTTGTGCCCAAGAATCTTGCCATCAAAGCGGAGATCATGGAGAGGCACGGGAACGTCAAGGCGTCCAACGATCTTTATGAGAAGAGCGCGGACCTATTGGATGCTCTATTGAGTAAAGTTCCAACGCTGATGGTCGAGCGGCAGCTGCTCAGTGACCTGAGCATGGTCTATGCGGGATATTTTGTATCGCTCACGGATCAAGGCCGGATGGCAGATGCATTCCGCGCCATCGAACGCGCAAGGGGGCGCGTGGAGGTGCAGGCTCTTGCTCACCGCGAGGTGATCGCACCGGGCGAGCAGGACACCGGGGAGGTCCGCCTGACGAAGCTAGATGTCCAGCTACTCAACACCAACGATCCAGAGGCGAGAAGCAATATCCTCGCAGCAATCTACACCACGGAACAGCAACTCACCGGAGGAGCATCGGCGATGGACGTACCGCCCACGCCTGTCCCGCTCTCCGAATTGCAGCGCGACCTGCGACCGTCGGAACTTCTTGTCGAGTATGTGCTTGCTGATCCGCACTCCTATGCGCTCGCGGTTACGCAAAGCGCGGTTCATCGCTACACTCTGCCGCCGAAGACAAAACTGGAGCAGGAGGCGACGCTGTATCGATCCGAACTCATCCAGCAGAAAACAGACCTGCCTCTGGCGCAGCACCTTTTTGACGGATTACTTGGCGGCATACCGGAGTTCAGAGAGAAGCAGGCTCTGATTGTGGTTCCTGACGG
>JAJYAE010000063.1 GCA_021779695.1 Acidobacteriota bacterium
TTCATTTCTGCAAACGCGGATGAGGCTGGGACAATTGGCGGCGGAGATCTAAAGAGTGCGGCCTTCTGACACTTTGAAGCGACTGCTGCACATCCGCGAATTAGAAGAAGAGCAGAGCAAGATCGCGTTGGAGGGTGCATTGGCGGAGCTGCACCGTGTTGAAGCTGCGCTCAACGCGGTGATGGAGCGGGCGCAAAACGGGAGAAGACTGTTCGGCAAAGGCGTGCAGCGCTGCGATGGGATCGATCGTCTCGTTGGGCTGACTGAGATCGAATCGGCCGAACGCAATGCGGTGTGGCTGGAAGCGCGCCGACATGGAGCCGAGCTTGCAGTCGCCGAGCAACGGGAGAAGTTTCTTGGGCGGCAGTTACAGCGGCGGCAGGTGGAGTCTCTTGTCGAAACGGCGGAGCGGCAGATTGAAGCGGATCGAAGCAGAAGGGAGCAATCCGGGCTGGATGACTGGCATCGGATGCGCAAGAGGAAAGAGAGAGATTCGTAGCCGGGACGTCGCTTCGGGGAGCGGACCTCGGCGATCGCTGTCCAGCCAGAATCCATGACTCGTTTCAAACTTTTGCCGGGTCGTCAGAAGGCTCTAATCTTCGCCTCGTTCCTTTGGCCCCTTTCCTGCAACAGCAAGCGGCATGACCATCGCTAACGTGACTCCCGAAGCGGCGATTGGATTACAGCCGGAGTTTGTGCGCGCCGGCGTGGAGGTCCCGGGTTGGGCAACGGGAGGTCGAGCGCCTGGCCGAGCGGCTGCTCTCTCTCCGAATGTGGGTCCCGCAACCGGAGCCGCCGCCAATGGATGGCAGGTTGCATTGACGCGCGCGTTTGTGGATGTTCCGTCTTCCCGTGTGTCGCGTACGTATTCCGGGCAAGAAGGGCCCGCGAGGAGTACAGGAGGTTCGACGAGTGCCGCGAATCGTCCGTGGCTCCGACAGGCCTTGTCCTTTCCTCCGGCAAATCCACCGTCAGAGCGGCCCAGTCGTTCAGCGTGTGAGCAAAAGTCGATCCGGGACGGCAAGGCCCATACGCGAGACATGGAGCGACATGGGATGGGCGGGCCAAAGCACAAGCGCGAAGCCGCAATCTCAGCATTGAATTCTGGATCGGGCATGACGTGGCCTTCTGCAAATGGAACCCCTGCGGCAGTCGTCGTTCCTGTTTCAGGTGAAGCAAGCCAGCGGCCTGTGACGGACTCTCTGGAAAGAAGCGGTCAAGGTAACGTTATGGATCCGCCAACCTCATCGATGCAATCGATGCGACAAGGCATGCCGGCGCTAGCCGATTCCGTTTCCAACTTGCAGGGAGGTGGGCACCTGTCTATTCAGACTGATTCCGTCGAAGTTTCAGGCGCTCAGGGAGAGATCTTGCAGTTCGCTGGATCGGACGCCGCGAAGCCTGGCTCCGCCGACAAATCCATCGATTTCAGCCCGGCACGGCGGGTGGGAGGACCCGCCGGACGAACCATGATCAACACCGGTTCTCCTTCGGGCGAAAATGCACCGGTGCTGCCTTTACCGGGACAGCGCGCGCCGGGGCCGTATCCAACGCCGCTGGGTGGGTCCACGAGTTCTTCGCTGGCTTCCGGAGCGCCAATTGCGATGGGGCAGGCACAAGCGGCTCACCGGAAAATGACGGATGCGGCAGCGCCATTGCCGACTACAGAACGATCCCAATCGCACCCATCCACAAAGGAGGCGACAACAGCCCGGGCACTCCGAAACGCCCAGGGTTCCGGTACGTCCAGCGCTCCGACCAATTGGAGGGTCGTGCAGCATGCAACCGCCGGTGGGAAGGACCTTGCCTCCCCGGTTCCGGCCGCCCTGCCTGCGGCGCCAGTAGTCAATGCCGCCATGACTTCGCTGGCAGGAAAGCAGGACAATCCCGGCCGTGGCTCCGTTACGGAGCAGGCGTTCACTGCACTGGATACAGCCAACAGCAAGACAGGTTTCACTTGGTCGCACCTCAGCGCACGTCAGGCAGAAGCGGGCTACCAGGATCCTGTTCTGGGCTGGGTGAATGTTCGTGCCCAGTCGGATTCCAGCGGGATTCACGCGGCGCTGGTTCCCAGCTCCGCTGCTGCGGCGCAGTCGTTACGTGGACATCTCGACGGCCTCCAGGCCTTCCTGCACAACCAGCAAACTTCTGTGCTCACCGTTCAGGTGTCCAAGCCGGAGGCTTTCGCAATGGGGCAGGGCGCGGGGCATGGGCAGGGTCAGAACGCGGGGCAGGGCCCACCTCAGAATTCGCCGGAGGGGGGTGGAACAGGCACCGGCCAAGGAGCAGAAACGGGCGGTCGAGGGGCTTCGGTGATCACTCGCGGTGCTGAGAGTCTGCCGGGTTCACATCGGGGGATCGAAAGCACCGCAGCGAGAGCTGTTTCGGAGGTTCGGGTTCTTGGTGGTAACCATGTGTCCGTCATCGCCTAAAACTTGGATTGCAAGCGATCGAGGAGGAATGAGGAGTATGGGAATTGCAAGCCTGTTTCATCATCCGTCGGTGAATCCGGCGACTGCGGGAGCGGCGCGTCCAGCCGCGACCGCTACTTCGGGCAGCAGTGGATCGAGTTCGTCGACATCGAGCAGCGCCGGCGCATCGGCGGCGACGATCTCGGCGAACGATTTTCTGACGCTGCTCGTCACCGAAATGCAGAATCAGGATCCAACTGCCAATACGGATCCCAACGAATATGTCAACCAGCTGGTCAACGTGAATAGCCTGGAGCAGTTAATCTCGATCAACCAGACCTTGAGCAGCGCGGTGGGTTCATCGGGCAGCGGCAGCTCGGGAACAGCCAGCGGCGGAAGCGTCAGCGCAACCGGTAATGCGCTGGCAGACTCAAATCCGTCGACGCAAGCTGTCCTCTCCGCTCCCCGCGTGAGTGCACATGTCGCACAGCCGACGAACGAGCTCATGCGAGTCAACGGAACTCAGGCTCCGGGCAACCTTTCGATACCCGGCGCGAATCCCGCCGCGATGCGCGTGGCACAGGCTCTGGGCGGAGGGTCGAAATTTCAGAAGTGAGTTCTTAACGTGGAGACCGCGATGGGTCTCCAGCGAGAGCAGGCAAACCAGGCAAACGCCGGCCCCGCAAGGGCCGCACACGCAGCTGCTGCTGCACGAGGAGCGAACATATGGCAAGTTTCTTTATTCCGCTGACGGGATTGGAGGCGGATTCGACGGCGCTGAATACGATCGCGAATGATCTGTCCAACATGAACACGACAGCATTCAAGGGGCAGTCTGCCAATTTCTCAGATCTGTTTTACCAGCAGATCGGATCCGCCGGGTCAGGCGATCCGGTTCAGGTTGGTGCGGGTACTCAGGTGGCGTCGATATCAACGGACTTTACCCAGGGTTCAATCAACTCCACCGGATCGGCGACGGATGTTGCACTGAATGGCAATGGCTTTTTTGTGATTAACGATGGCGGCGTCAGCGAGTACACCCGCGCGGGCAACTTTTCGCTCGATGCAAGCGGAAATCTTATTACACAAAGCGGGCAGAGTGTGATGGGATACCCAGCTGTGAACGGAGTCGTGAATTCCAATTCTCCACTGACGCGAATCAGCATTCCGGTGGGCCAGGTGGAGCCGCCCAAGGCCACCACGACGATGAACATGACGGCCAATCTGAATGCAACGTCGAGCGCCGGCGCCACATTCCCAGGGCAGGTAACGGTCTATGACTCGCTGGGAGTCAGCCATGTCGCGACGGTCACCTACACACAGACGGGGACCAACACCTGGAGTTATTCGGTTGCCCTTCCTGCCAGTGATTTTTCGTCAGGAACTTCGACACCTGTGACCGGCTCCATGACGTTTGATACAGCAGGCAATCTGGCTTCGGTGACGCAGGGGAACGGTACGGCCCAGACGGTCGGGACAGCTACGGGTGACATTTCTCAAATTCCACTCAGTTATTCCGGATTGTCCGACGGAGCCGCCAATTTGAATATTCAGTGGAATCTTCTGGGAACGAGTGGCACTCCGACGATCAGCCAGGTGGCGGCATCCTCAGCGGTGAGCGCCACGACACAGGACGGCTATGAGAGTGGCCAGTATCAAAGCTTTACGATTGGCTCGGATGGCACGGTCTCAGCGACCTTTTCCAACGGCCAACAGCTTGCCGTGGGGCAACTGGCATTGGCGAATGTGACCAACGTACAGGGACTGAGGATGCTGGGCGACGGCAACTATGCAACCACGATGGCCAGTGGGGCCGCCTCGGTGGGCACGTCGGGGACAGCCGGACTTGGCACGCTGCAGGATGGCGCGCTAGAAGAGTCAAACGTGAACATCTCGGCGGAATTTTCCAACCTGATCATTGCGCAGCGAGCCTTTGAGGCAAACTCAAAAGCGGTGACGACATTCGACACGGTGACCCAGGAAACGATCAACATGATCCATTAAAGAGGCATTTCCGATGTGTTGCACCATTTGCGGCGGAGGCCCGGCAAGGCGTTACGTTGAAGTCTCACGCGGGCGCACCTCAACGAAAAGGCCTTTGCCATGGGCCAGAGCGGTTCCTTCGGCGTCCAGAATGTGTGCTTCAGCCCAGCGTTTGCGTCCTTCGGTGCGGACGACCCGCCCCACGATACGAATCGGTGCGGCGCTGGGCACGACTTTCAGGTACTCCACCTCGAGGCGGCGCGTCATGGAGGCCACTCCCGAGGCTCGAACCGCTTTACTCATTGCCTCATCCAGCAAGGTGGCTATGATGCCGCCGTGCAGGCAGCCGGGGTGTCCGCAGAAATCGGCAGAGACAACCGTTTCGCACACGATTGTCCCATCCTCGTCAATCAGGAACTTGAGTTGGAGGCCGTGTGGATTTGAGGGGCCACAGCCGAAACAACGATTCTGTGCCGTGTGCTGAAGAGGTGTGAGATGGTCCGGATACGGTTTCATCAGCACAAGATTATCTTCGCGACCCGCAGCTTGCCTACGCCATGCGGCCATTACAATGAGGCGTGATGAGCCATCCGGCAACTTCTCTTTTTTCATTCCTATTCTGGCCCGCAATTCTGTGCCTCTTCGTTGCATGTTCCGTACTTGCTCTCGCCGGCTGCCATGGCAAGGCGACCTTGACTCCGGAACAGGCAGAAGGGAAGCATCTTTACGACGTTCGCTGTGCGCACTGCCATGAGGACAATGATCTGGGCCTCAAGAAGGTGCCGCCCAACCTGCACGGACTCTTCGATCAGCCAGTGCTGCCAAGCGGACTGCCCGCTACGGATGAGAATGTTGAACGCACGGTGCTTTCGGGCAGGGGGATGATGCCGCCTTTTGCCGGTCGCTTCGCCAGCGAGCAGATGAGTGATCTGCTTGTCTATCTCCACACCGGCGTGCACTGAACCGGCCACAGGTTGCTGAATGTCTTCAGCGGCGCTGCAACCGGCAATATAGAAACTGTTGCTCTTTGCCGGCGGGCGTGTTGTGGATCTCAATCGTCGAGTCACTGAGGACGAAATCCGGTCCGAAGGTCGCGGAAAGGGAAGCCGCATCATACCGGCACGTATCGAGCCCGCTGCATCGCGTAGGGCCCTCGGGGCCAAAGGTCGCCAGGACTACATGTCCATCTGGCTGGAGGGCATGGAGCACCTGACGAACATAGGAGGCGCGCTCTTCAGTGTGCGTTAAGAAATGAAAAACAGCGCGATCATGCCACACGGCCAGCCGGCCTTTTTCGAATGGAGCAGAAAGCACATCTCCGGTGAGCCATGTGACGCGCGCGGAGGATGCGCCGAGTCGGCAGCGCGCAGCAATCAGGGCGGCATTGGCAAGGTCAAGAACGGTCAGGTTTGAATAGCCCTGTTGCAGAAGATCATCGGCAAGCGTCGAAAGTCCGCCTCCCACATCCAGGATCGGGGCGTCGAGGGCAGAACCGGTCGCTTCAATCATCCGCAGAGAGGTGTCAAGGTGCTCTCGATACCAGCTCACGTCGTGGAAGGCATTTCGCTCGTACACCATATCCCAGTGAGCCTTGCGGTCTTTTGGCAGCATGAAATGTTCGCGCTCGTGGTCCATCTTGCTGACAATACTAAGGCCAAGTGAACGATTTGGGATGTGTTCCTTCGCGCGGAGGCCCATCTTTGATGTTGGAAAAACGAAGGGAAGTACTTTGCATGCAGATGCCCCGTATACTGGAATCTGTCATGGCGACCGAGAAAACTTTCTATCTTGAGACCTTCGGCTGCCAGATGAATGCTCATGACTCGGAAAAGGTCATTGGCACTCTGCAGCAGCAAGGGTATCGACAGGTCGAGTCCGAGGAGGACGCCGGCCTGATCCTGTACAACACCTGCTCCATTCGCGACAAGGCGGAGCAGAAGGTCTTTCACCGTCTCAACGATTACAAGAAGCTGCAGAAGGCTGGAAAGCGTTTTGGCGTCCTGGGATGCGTGGCGCAGCAAGAAGGCGAAAAGATCTTCGAGCGGGCTCCCTATGTCTCGCTGGTTTCGGGCTCAGCTTCGTACCGGCGGCTTCCGGAGATGTTGGAACGGCTGGAAGCGGGGGAGACGCGCGTCACGGGACTCGACGACCGGAGCACGGAAGAGACTTTTGAAACAGAGTTCACCGCCCGGCAGAATCCCTATCGGGGCTATATCACCATTATTGAGGGTTGCGATAAATTTTGTGCCTACTGTGTTGTCCCTTACACACGGGGCAAAGAGCGCAGCCGCAGTTCCTCCTCCGTGCTGGCAGAGGCCCGACGCATCGTCGACCAGGGCTATTCGGAAATCCAGCTGCTTGGACAAAATGTGAATAGCTACAAGGATCCGGAAGGGAAGTTGAGTTTTGCGGATCTTCTGGCTGAGGTCGGGCTGGTAAAAGGCATTCGGAGGGTTCGTTTCACAACCAGCCACCCACGGGACTTCACGCCAGATATCGTGGAAGCCATTGACGCAGTCCCCACCCTGTGTGACCACGTGCATTTGCCGGTTCAGTCTGGTTCCAGCAACGTCTTGAAACGGATGGCGAGGGAATATACGCGGGAGTGGTACCTGGAGCGCATCAGTTGGATGAAAGCTGCAAAACGGCCGATCTCGCTCTCTACCGACATCATTGTGGGATTTCCAGGCGAGACGGAAGATGATTTCATTCAGACGATGGACCTGCTGGCTGAGGTGCAGTACGATTGCGTCTTCGGTTTCAAATACTCGGCGCGGCCCAATACTCCCGCGCTGGTGATGATTGACTCAATTTCAGAAGCGGAAAAATCCCTCCGTCTGCAGCGGCTATTGGATCGACAGCGCGAGATTCAAAGGGTTAATTATTCAAAGCAGATTGGGGAAACTCTTGAAGTGATGGTTGAAGGAGTAAACCCGGCCCGCGGCCAGATTGCAGGCCGCAGCACGCAGAACAAATCGGTCAACTTTACGATGACCTCGCCCATCTCTCCGGCTCCAGGCAGCTACCTGATGGTGAGGATCACCGGCGCGTTTCCCAACAGCCTCGTGGGCGAGGCGGTCGAATAGAGCCCGAGAGAGGGATTCCGATGGATATCGAGGTTAGAATTCGGGGTTTGATGGTCGATCCGGCCACAAATATGCCAATCGTCGTTCTGAAGGACGTCGGGTCGGATGCTGTGATGCCTATCTGGGTCGGCCCGTTTGAGGCCAATGCGATTGCCATTGAGATTGCGAAAGAAAGCGGGCAGCGGCCGCTGACGCACGATTTACTGCGGAACGTCATCCATCACTTGAACGCTGAACTGGAAAAGGTGGTCATCACCGATCTGCGGGAGGACACGTTCTATGCGGCGTTGTGGCTCAGGCAGCAAGGCGAGTCTGTGATGGTGGACGTTCGCCCATCTGATGCCATCGCGCTTGCACTCCGGTCGGATTGCCCAATCTACGTTTCGGAGAAAGTGATGGAGGCTGCGAAGCTGAGCCCAACGATTGCGCCGGAAGGTGCATCCTCCGAGCAATTGAAAGGCTGGCTGGAAGGTCTCAACGACGAAGACCTTGGGCGATACAAGATGTAGCGCTAGTCTTTGAAAAAGAAGGGAATCGAACGCGCCGGAGGAGCTGGCTGCATCTCGCCGGGGTCTTTCGTGGGTCGCGCGACTGGCGGATTGCGAGTTTACAGAATATACGTTATCGGACATACTGTCCCCGGAACCTACCGGGACTGTTCGAGCTGATCCTTACACCCTTCCTTCGGGTTTGGCTCCTTCATGCTGTCTCGCCATCCCGGGATACTGTTTCCATCGAGTAAGCGTCAGGGACGTTGAGACGGTTCCTCATTGCTATGAGCGCAGGCTCTTTCAACCGCCGTGGTTCCTTTCAAGTTACCTGCGGTCACTATATGGCGCCTTGAACTTGATGACTTAGAGGGGCGGGCGCGCTATAGTGACTCAGCATCCTGATTCCAATGTGGTGGAGGCACTCACCTTGCTCACTGATTCCCCGATCGAACCTGTCGAGTTAGCGACACCGGGTCCCCGCCCACGGAAACTCTCTGAGATGGGCGTCCGTGAGACGACCCTGGAAGATATCGCGTTGAAGGCCTTGTATCTAACCGGACCTTTTTCCGTTCTGGATCTGGCGGAAAAGATGTGTGTCGGGTTTGAAGTGGCCACTGAGCTCATGAACCGGCTGCGCGGAAAGCTGCTTTGCGAAGTGACGGGCATGAGCGTGAATGTGCCAAACATTGCGATTACATCGCAGGGCCGTTCGAGGGCGCTTGAACTCCTGAGCCAGAGCCAATACTCGGGAGCTGCACCCGTTTCTCTGGCGAGCTATGTGGAACTGGTCAGAAAGCAAAGTGTGCGGAATCTGACGGTTGGGCCCAAGGAGGTTGAAAAGGCCTTTGCTCACATGGTCTTTGAGCCCAAAACACTGGCGCAATTTGGAACTGCGCTCAATTCCGGGGCTCCGATCTTCCTGTACGGTCCCCCGGGTGTGGGCAAAACAGCGGCAGCTGAGACGATGTCGCGAGTGGTTTCAGGCGACGAGGTGTGGGTCCCCCATGCGGTGGAGATTGATGGTCAGATTATCACCATCTTCGATCCGGTGATCCACCGCAAAAGACCTGCATCGGGTGGAATTGAAACGGACACCCGTTGGGTGTTTTGCCATCGCCCGACGGTGATTGTTGGTGGCGAGCTGACAATCGATATGCTGGATCTTCAATTCAATCAATCCACCCGGTTCTATGTCGGCCCGCCTCAGATGAAGGCAAACAATGGTGTCCTGATTATTGATGACTTTGGGCGCCAGCGTATCTTGCCCGAGGAGCTGCTGAATCGCTGGGTGGTGCCTCTGGATCGGCGAGTCGAGTTCCTCACTCTGGCAGGCGGCCGGAAGATTGAAGTTCCCTTTGAGATGCTAGTGGTTTTTGCGTCGAATCTGGATCCAACGCGGGTGATGGATCCGGCGTTTCTGCGCAGAATTCAGACGAAGATCCACATCGGCGCAGTGAAAGACGAACATTTCCACGAGATCTTTCGTCGCGTGGCCGAGGAGCATCATGTCGAGGTGCGGAAAGAACTTGTGGACGATGTGATCGACTTCATCAAGAATACGCTCAAACAAGGGCTGCGATCCTGCTACCCGCGTGACTTGATGAACCAGATGGTATGGGCTGCGCGCTATGAAGGCCGAGAGCTCAAGATCAACAGAGATTCTTTGACTCGCGCGGTGGACTCCTACTTTGTGCCCAAAGTCGAAATGAGCGAATAGACCTGGCGAGGGACGGCACGGTTGAAGTTTTGAATCGGGCCACCATTCCGTCTGCGCCTGTGTTTGATCGGCTCTGCTTCCCGGTGGGGGCTACTGAACTGCTATACTTTCCGGCAGCTTAAAGGCGGTCTCTGGCCGTCATGAAGTACTGTAGCTGGTGCCGTGAGGGGCCTGTCACGTCAATGAAAACCGCACAGGATTCTGTTCTATCGCAGATTCACGTTGAACCGCCGACCAAGAACAAACATCTGATCCGCTGGGTCGAGAAGATGTCTGATTTGTGCCGACCCGAATCGATTCATTGGGTAGACGGCTCAAATGCCGAATACGATGCGATTTGCAGCCAACTCGTGTCTTCCGGGACGTTTGTTCGTCTGAACAAGAAGGACTGGCCTGGCTGCTACTACGCAAGGTCGGTGCCGGGCGATGTGGCGCGCGTTGAGGACCGCACCTTCATCTGTTCCCTTTCGCGTGATGGAGCCGGGCCTACCAATAATTGGGAAGATCCGTATGTGATGCGCCGCCGGCTGAAGCAATTGTTTCGCGGTTGCATGCAGGGCCGAACGATGTATGTGCTGCCGTTCAGCATGGGGCCGGTGGGCTCACCCATGTCGGCGATTGGAGTGCAACTGACGGACTCAGCCTACGTGGTAGCCCAAATGCGCACGATGGCGCGAATTGGCGCACCAGTCTTTGCGGAGATCGACAAGGACGAAAAGCGAGTTGTGCCGTGCATGCATTCGGTTGGCATGCCATTAAAGCCGGGACAGGAGGATGTGCCCTGGCCCTGCAATGAAACCAAGTACATTGTGCACTTTCCTGAGACAAGGGAGATTTGGTCCTATGGCTCGGGATATGGAGGCAACGCACTGCTCAGCAAGAAGTGTTTTGCCTTGCGCATCGCCTCCAATATTGCCCGGGATGAGGGCTGGATGGCCGAGCACATGCTGATCCTGGGCGTGGAGAGTCCTGAAGGTGAAAAGACGTACGTGGCAGCCGCCTTCCCTTCTGCCTGCGGAAAGACGAATTTTGCCATGATGATTCCGCCGAAGGCGATGAAGGGCTGGAGGGTTTGGACGGTTGGCGATGACATTGCCTGGATTCGGCCGGATGCTCAAGGCAGGTTGCGCGCCATTAATCCTGAAGCGGGATTCTTTGGAGTCGCACCCGGAACGGGTGAACACACCAATCCCGTAGCGATGGCGACCCTGGCCCGCAATTCGATCTTTACGAATGTAGCGCTGACGCCGGATGGAGGCGTGTGGTGGGAGGGGATGACAAAGAAACCACCAGCAGAGTGCCTTGACTGGCGAGGCGAGCGATGGACGCCAGAGATTGGGCAGGAGACGGGGCGCACGGCGGCGCATCCCAATGGGCGGTTTACTGCGCCTGCCGCTCAGTGTCCGACCATCGATCCTGACTGGGAGTCGCCGGAGGGTGTACCGATCAGCGCAATTATCTTTGGCGGGCGGCGCTCAACGACGCTACCTCTGGTCTATCAGGCTTTCAATTGGTCCAGCGGAGTTTATGTCGGCGCCACGATGGGTTCTGAGATGACGGCAGCCGCAAATGGGGTTCTGGGGCAGGTGCGACGCGATCCGATGGCAATGCTTCCCTTCTGCGGATATCACATGGGCGACTATTTTCGCCATTGGATCAAGATGCAGCGCGAATTAGAAGTGACACCGCGCATTTTTCATGTCAACTGGTTTCGCAAGGACGAGAATGGGCAGTTCCTCTGGCCAGGATACGGCGAAAACATGCGCATACTGCGGTGGATTGTGGATCGTGTGCACGGCCGCACGCAGGGCCGTGAGACGCCGATTGGCTGGGTGCCGCACTACGAGGATATCGATTGGTCAGGCACGAGTTTCTCGCGTGTCTGTTTTGACGAGCTGCTTCACATTGACCGCGCGGCATGGAAGCGCGAAGTGATATCGCATGAGGAGCTTTTCATCAAGTTGCACGATCACCTGCCGCCCGAGATGATCTACGAGCGGGAGTTGCTGATTTGCCGTCTGTGATGAGGTCCGCATAAGCAACCACGTCAAAAGCCAGCCCGTAGGCGGTTCTGGATTGCCAGGAGCGCCTGCGACGCCTCGCATGCGCCTGGCGTCTGACTACCGGGTTATGGGATGCTGGGGGAAAATGATCGTCTGAAACGAAAAGACTTGAATGCGCTCTTTCATTTTCCGTTATATTAAAATTGTCAGCAATATCCCAGACAAGGCCGGGCACGCAATCGCGAGCCTCACAAAGACAACTCCATGGCGACGCCCGTTGGGAATTGCCATGCTAGCTGTGTATCTTTACGCCAGCAACCGCTCGACGCACTACATTACGAAGTCAGAAGGTAGCCATGAACACACAGGATTCTCATCTCCGCATCCCTCAGTCCCAGGGCCTTTATGAACCGAGTAACGAACACGATGCCTGCGGCATGGGACTTGTGGCAAGTATTCGCGGAGAGAAAAGCCACGAGATTATCCGCAAGGGCTTAGAGGTACTGATTAATCTGACTCATCGCGGCGCGGCAGGAAGTGATCCGGAGACGGGCGATGGTGCGGGCATCCTGATTCAGATTCCTCATGTGTTTTTTGCGCGCGAGTGCGGCGAGTTGGGGTTGCAGCTGCCCGAGGCCGGAGCTTACGGCGTAGCCATGTGTTTTCTGCCGGTGGACAAGCACAGCCGGCTTCAATGTGAGGGTGTTTTTGAGCGTATCGCCCAGGAAGAAGGATTGTCGGTGGTGGGATGGCGCGATACGCCGGTGAATGGAGATGCGATCGGCCGCGAGGCGCGCGCGTCGCAACCCTACATCGAGCAGCTTTTCCTTGGACGTCCCGCAGGCCTGGATGAAGAGAGCTTCGAGCGGTTGCTGTATCGGGTGCGGCGTCGGACGGAAAATGAGATGGCTGCGTCGGAGATCGAGGGCAAGGAAGACTTTTACATCCCTTCCCTTTCCTGCCGGACCATTATCTACAAGGGGCTGATGCTCGCTCCACAGATTGAGAAGTTCTATTTTGAGCTGGCGAATCCGCTGGTCACAAGCGCGCTCTGCCTGGTCCATCAGCGCTTTTCTACAAACACATTTCCAAGCTGGAGGCTGGCGCATCCCTATCGCTACGTGGCGCACAACGGGGAAATCAATACAATTCGCGGCAACGTGAGCTGGATGAATGCGCGGCAATCAGTGTTTGACAGTCCTCACTTTGGCGAACAGATTGACAATCTGTTTCCTGTGGTCGTTCCCGGTGGCAGCGACTCGGCTTCGCTGGATAATGCGGTCGAGTTTCTGTATCAAAGCG
Source organism: Acidobacteriota bacterium (assembly GCA_021779695.1). The sequence goes on from JAJYAE010000063.1 coordinate 12,994, forward strand.
GCCGCTCCCTGCCGCATGTGATGGCTATGCTGATACCTGAAGCATGGGCCGCCAATCCCGACATGGATGAGGACAAGCGGGCCTTTTACGAGTATCACGCTTCATTGATGGAGCCATGGGATGGTCCGGCCGCCATCGCGTTTACGGATGGCCGCGTGATTGGTGCGACCCTCGATCGCAATGGCCTTCGTCCAGGCCGATACATTGTGACCAAAGATGACCTTGTGGTCCTGGCATCTGAGGCGGGCGTGATCGACGTTCCCGCGGAGGACATCCGCAAGAAGGGACGACTGCAGCCCGGACGCATGTTCCTGGTGGACACGGTGCAGAAGCGCATCATTTCTGACGCAGAGATCAAGAAGGAACTTGCGTCGCGCCAGCCGTACAGCAAATGGCTGCAGGAACAGCAGGTAACGATGGATCAGTTGCCTGAGCCATCTCGCGTCATCGCTTCGAACCAGGAGACGCTGCTCCGCAGACAGCGTGCTTATGGGTACAGCGAGGAAGATTTGCGGATTTTGCTGGCGCCGATGGGCGCCAAAGGGGAGGAGCCGGTTGGCTCCATGGGCACAGATGTTCCGCTGGCCTGTCTCTCCGATCATCCGCAGCCGCTCTTCAACTATTTCCGGCAGCTTTTTGCGCAGGTGACAAATCCACCGATCGATCCCATCCGGGAAGAGTTGGTGATGTCACTGATCAGCTATATCGGAACCGAGCGGAACATTCTGGATGAGATGCCAGAGAACTGTCACACGCTGAAGCTGCCGCATCCCATCCTGAGCAATCGCGATCTGGAGAAGCTTCGTCGTATTTCTTCGGGCGATCTGCTTGCGACAACGCTTCCGGCACTCTTTCGGGCAGCGGACGGTGAGGCTGGTCTGCGCCAGAGCCTCGAGGACTTGAGCAGTCGTGCAGCCCATGCCGTGAACTCAGGCTACACGTTGTTGATTCTCTCCGATCGCGGCGTGGATTCGACTTATGCTCCGATCCCGAGCCTGTTGGCCATGGCCGCTGTGCATAACCGGCTTGTGCGCGACAAGACCAGAACTCAGGTTGCCCTCATCATTGAGAGCGGTGAGCCTCGTGAAGTGATGCACTTCGCATTGCTGATTGGTTACGGGGCCAGCGCGGTGAATCCGTATCTGGCGATTGAAACCCTGCATGATCTGAAGCGCAGGGGGCTGCTGCCGCATAACGTTACGGGAAATCAGGCGGAGAAGAACTTCATCAAGGCCATCAACAAGGGCTTGCTGAAGACCTTCTCGAAGATGGGTATCAGTACGCTGCAAAGCTACCGCGGCGCACAGGTGTTTGAGGCAGTGGGGCTCAATGAAACTCTGGTCAACGCGTACTTCCCGGGGACCGCGTCGCGCATTGAGGGCGTGGGGCTGGATGTGCTTGCGCGCGAGGCGCAGTTGAAGCACGCCTATGCCTTCCAGCCATTGACCGAATCAGAGACGGAACTCGTTGTGGGTGGCCAATATCAATTCCGCATCAATGGTGAGTATCATCTTCTGAATCCTCTGACGATCAGCAAGCTGCAGCATGCAGTTCGCCAGAATAATCCGACCACCTTCCAGGAATACACCGATCTTATTGACAACCAGAACCGCAACCTTTGCACTCTGCGTGGACTTCTGCAGCTGAAATATGCGGAAAAGCCCATTTCGCTCGAAGAGGTTGAGCCCGCGAAGAATATCGTCCGTCGGTTTACGACGGGAGCGATGAGCTTTGGTTCAATCAGCAAGGAAGCACACGAAACGCTGGCCATCGCGATGAATCGAATTGGAGGCATGTCCAATACAGGTGAAGGCGGAGAGGATGAAGAGCGCTTCAAGCGAGATCAGAACGGTGACTTGCGCCGCAGCGCGGTCAAACAGGTAGCCAGCGGACGGTTTGGAGTAACGACCAATTATCTGGTGAACGCCGACGAGCTCCAGATCAAAATGGCGCAAGGAGCGAAGCCTGGCGAGGGCGGCCAATTGCCCGGTCACAAGGTGGACGAGGTCATCGCCAAGACCCGGCATTCAATCCCCGGCGTCGGTCTTATCTCCCCGCCGCCACATCACGACATCTACTCGATTGAAGATCTTGCGCAGTTGATCTATGACCTCAAGAACGTGAATCCCAAAGCGCGGATTGCGGTGAAGCTCGTTTCCGAAGTGGGTGTGGGGACGGTGGCCGCCGGTGTTTCCAAAGCGCATGCGGACGTGGTGCTGATCTCCGGAGATAACGGGGGAACAGGAGCTTCCCCGCTCAGTTCCATCAAGCATGCTGGTTTGCCCTGGGAGTTGGGTCTCGCAGAGACGCAACAGGTTCTGCTGTTAAATAACCTGCGCGGCCGCATCAAAGTGCAGACTGATGGCAAGCTTCAGACTGGACGCGATGTGGTGATCGCCGCGCTGCTCGGTGCAGAGGAGTTTGGCTTTGCCACTACGCCTTTGATCACGATGGGATGCATCATGCTGCGCAAGTGCCATCTCAATACCTGTTCGGTCGGAATCGCGACCCAGGATCCTGAACTGCGCGCTAAATTCCAGGGTCAGCCCGAGCATGTGATCAACTTCTTCTTCTTTATCGCAGAGCAGATGCGGGAGCACATGGCAAAGCTCGGTTTTCGCACCGTGGATGAAATGGTGGGCCGAGTCGACAAGATCGATGCCGCGATTGCAGAGGCGCATTGGAAGGCCAAGGGGATTGATTTGTCGTCGATTCTTTATGTGCC
>JAJYAE010000002.1 GCA_021779695.1 Acidobacteriota bacterium
AAGCAGCTCCTCGATTCGGCGCTCGCTTCGATCAAAACCGCCCGGAAGAACCTTGGCGGCGTGACTTTGATAGGTCAGTCAGCGAATGACCTGGGGGAGAACGCAGACAGTATCGTCAACTCTTGCACCTCTTTCCTCTTTCTGCCCGACGCCACTTTCAACCGGAAGTATTACGGCGAACTCTTCAAACTCACGGATCAGCAACTCGATTTATTCGAGTCGCTGCGTGAGCGTGAGGGGCTATACGTGCGCCGCGACGGATTGACGAAGGTTGTCACGCTCAACCTCGACAACCGTAGCTACGCCAAATTCTCCACGAAACCAAAGGACCGAGTACGACGGACCAAGCTCATCGAGAAGTACGGACTCACCGAGGGCATCGAGCGCTTTGCTCTAGGAGAGTCTGTTTAACCGCTGCGCCATACCAAACCACTACAAGGAAAACGCTATGAAGACCATCTCAATTCTGCTTATAAGTTCCGGCCTTGCGGTTGGCGCAGTAACAACCAGCCATGCGGCCACATCCGCCGACGCTCCTCATGCACTTCTGCCCAGCGCACCGCGCACAGTAGTCGTACGCGAAACGGAGACGCCGCCCCTCATCCGGGCCGGTCTTCTCCAATCGACCCTCATCTTGTTACCGCCCGAGGAGAAAGTGGCCACGGTCTTTGGCGGCGACACCGTGTCCTGGGTATTCGACGGCGGCCATGTAGCGAGCCGCTTCATCTCGATCAAGCCGAAGGTCGCCAACACGACCACGGACGTGCATATCGTTTCCGACCACGGGAACGAATACACGCTGCAGCTCAAGGAAGTATCGAGCGACGGCGACCCCCATTTCGACTCCAAAGTGTTTGTCACACCTGGCGATCAGGCTGGCAAAGACAAACTTGCGGCGATGCCGGTCTTTGTCCCCGCCGCCGAGCTGGATAAGGCGAAACGGGAAGCGCAAGAAGCTGAAGCGCAGATAGCCAATGAGCATAAGGCCGAAGCGGCTAAGGCTGAGCAGTATCGCAGTCAGTATCCTGGGCAACTCCACTTTGACTACACGTGGGACCAAAAGAAGGGCACTGAGCTTGGCCTGCAGCAAGTATGGCGCGATGACAAGTTCACCTATCTCCGCGGTCACTTCCAAGAAACCCCAGCCCTCTACGAGCTGAAAGACGGGAAGGGAAGTCTCATCAATTTCGATTTCAACGATGGACTCTATACGGTCCCCAAGACCGTTTCGGACGGATATCTCACCATCGGCAAAAAGCGTGTCGAGTTCAAGCGCGTAGGAGGCAACTAGCGTCATGACCGATCCAAACCAGATCCCGCCAACCGTCACCGATCCCGGCCCCGTACCAGCGCAGCCAGAGGCTACGCCGGCCATCAAGAAGTCGATGCCGATCATCATCGGCTTGGCCGCGGTTGTCCTAATCATCGGCCTTGCCAACGTTGGGAACCTGTTCCATGGCAACGCTAAGGAAGCGCCACGAAGCGCGCTTCCGACGCGACCGGCATCTCCCAATGCGCAGCAGGTTACTAGCTTTGAAGCTCAACAGCGTCTTCTTGCGCAGCGCGACGAGGCCGATCGAATCCGTCAACAACAGCTCGCCGCTCAGATGTCCCAGCTTCAGCAGGAGCAAGCTGTACCTGGCCCGGAATCGCCAAACGCCGCGCCTATGACGGCGGCACAGCGTCAGGCCATCTACGGCGACAGTCCGAACGCCCCGAGGAACATCTCCAACGTCTCGCAAGAGCAGGCAGAAGCGAAGCAACGCCAGCTCGCCCGCGAGAAGCAGCACCAAGATGCGCTCAACAGTGACACCGTAGCCATCGATTTTGCACGTGGAGGGGCAGCAGCCAATGGCACGCCAACGCTCGCCGCTAATGCTAACGCTCCACAGACGGCGAGTGCGACAGAGAACACAGCGCTACCGGCCTCGGCCGTTGCCGGCAGCAGCACCCCGCCAGATGAATCCAATGGCGGCGAATCGGCAGGCCCACAAGCTCAGCAGCGCCCACCGGGCCTCAAAAATGTCGCAGCACAGCAATCACAAAAGAAAGACCCGATGGCCGCATACGATTTCGACGGCTTTCAGGGGCGACTCTACCGCGTTTTCGAGGGAACGGTCTTCGAGGGAGTTGTGACCAACCACGTAGACGGCGGCATTGCTGGCCCCATTATCGTGATGCTGACGACGGACTACTACTCCCACGATCACCAGCAATTGTTACTGCCGCAGGGCACCCGTCTCATCGGTAATGTGCAAAGTGTAGGGAACCAGCAACAGCGAAAACTACTCGTAGTCTTCAATCGTGCAGTTTGCCCGGATGGGTTCTCGCTCGATCTCAACAAGTACATCGGTCTCGATCCGATCGGAACGACCGGACTCGCCACCAATGTAAACAACCACATCCTCAGTTCGTTTGCCGCTGCTGCTGCTATCGGCGGACTCGGCGGCCTTGCGCAGATCGGCAACAACGGTAGCGTTCTGACCGCCGACACGCAAATACGCAACGGAATCTCCGAGCAATCCGCTATGGAGGCCGAGCAGATATTGAATCACTTTCTCAATCGTCTGCCCGTGATCACAGTAAAGGAGGGTTCGCGTGCCCGCGTTTACATCAACCAAGACATATTGATTCCGTCCTACGCAGAACATCGCGTCGATTCCTCGCTGTAATAGCCGTTCCCGAAGTCAGGAGGACGTATGAACTTTACGCTAACAAAACGCCGCAAGTGGATTGTTGCGAGCGTTGTCATACTCGGAACCGCTACCCCCAGCTTCGCCCTTTTCGGATTTGGGGATATCGTTTTCGATCCGAGCAGCTACGGCCAACTTGTGTCGCAGCTCTCCACACTGGCCAAAATGCTCACCACAGCACAAAGCCAATACAACACGATCAAGAGCAACGTTCAGAGCTTTTCTGTCAAGACCGTATGGCAGACGGAGCTGAACAAAATCAAATCCGTTTCTGTTCCCAACACCTACGGGGAGACCAACGGATTTACAAATGCCCTCAACCTCAACAATCAGAGTGCCGCACTCATGGCCTGGACCAATTCCAAAATTGGTTTGGCTCCAGAAACCAGCGGCATTCTTAGCACTCAGACGGTAGGAAACAGTTCAAACCTGACACAACTCGCGATGATCGAAGCATCGGACACAGCATCTCCCGATTGCCTCAACGCCGTGGGTTCCTACCGTCAGGCCCGCAACGACGCCGCTGCAGCTCAGGAAAGCCTTCAGTCTGCCCAGCTCGACGGGTCTTCGTCCACCAACAGCGAGGTTGAACAACTCAATCTCCTCAACGCAGCTCAGGCACAGCAACTCAACGAGCAGCAAGCCCAAGGAGTTCTCCACGCTTGCCTCGCGCAGCAAATGACGATTCAGAACATGCAACAGCGGAACGCCGCGGCCCAGGATCTGAATACGTGGGGCTTCGTCCAAGCCCAGCACACTGCCAACCCGACCCTCAACGTGGCCGATTCCGGCACGTGGACAACTTACCTCCCCTAAAGGATTGACTTCGATGAAACTGCCGATGTTCAAACGCCTTGCAACCGATGTAGCGCCGCCAATTGCGGCGCTACTCGCCTTCGTTGTCTGCGCCCTGGCGCTCGGGCTCCTCATGAATGCGACGGGGGTCAATCATGCGCTTCAACAGTGGGGCCAATCCCTTCACAACAAACTTGACCCTTCATTTCCACGAGACGACTTCAGCCAGTTGTAGCGCAGTGCAGATTACACCAACGGAATGGACGCCATGATGATGCACCCAATAACGTTTTCGGCATTAGCTCTGGTTTTGCCGGGCACCGATTGGCTTTATCAGTTCACGAACAACCTTACCGCCCTGACAACAGCTAACGGGGGAGCGCTCACGAACCTTGGGCTCACACTGCTGAGCACCATTGCGTTCTTTCAGCTCGTGAATATGGTCATCAGCTTTAGCACGGCCAACATGACACTCAGCCTCAGCCATACGCCCTTGGAGGCGGGGGAGATCGTCCGATTCCTTCTCCGGCTCACCATGTGCTGCCTGCTTGAGACCTATTGGGTGAATCCACTTCCTGGCGCCGGGTTCGGCCTAAACCACCTATTCTCCGCACTCGCGCAATCTATCGTGACCGTCCTCGATCAAAACTCTCTCGCCAACTTCACTCAGCTCCTCAGTGATGCAGCGTCAAAGACGGGTTCGCCGTCGCTGCTTTCTGTCAGCGAGCAGGTGTGCTACTACCTCGTGCAGATCATCCTCGGCCTTGCTGCCGGCATCCTCTTCGTAATCAATATCAGCTCGTTCATCTTCTACGCGGTGACAGCATTGTTCGGACCCCTATTCATTCCGCTGTACATGACTGACAGTTTGCGCGGCAAATTCTACTCCTTCGTTGAAGTGCTTCTCAGCTTCGCCATGATCCGCGCCGTCGCCTCAGCTTTCATTTTCGTCTGGGAAGGATTTATGAACACCTTCCTCCAAAAGACCTTCAACGGGGATTATTCAATCGCAATGTGGTTGGCGAACCTCATCCCCGTAATCATGGTGTTCGCCGCTTTCATCATCAACATGCTCTTTATCCCGACCATCACCCAAGCCATCTTCGGCGGCGGTGCTGGAGCAACCGGCTCCGCGCAAAACCTTGTAACCCGAGTCGCCCTGGCTAAAGTCCGGGGCGGCAAGTGAGGCCCACCCATGAATGTTGTTTTTACAATCCCGTTCACCCCTCCACGCTTTCTGGTCTACATCTTCCGAACGTGTCTGATCCTCATTCTCGTGGGGTCAGTCATTTTCACCACCATCGGCTTTATCAAGGCAGAACACCGAACCGAAAGGACACCCGCTCATGGCCGCCACGCAAACCCAAATCACTGACGCTGCCTGGACTCCTCGGGAAGCGTTACTCACTGACGAGATTGCGAATGAGGTCTATGCCTCTCACTACGCAGAGCGCAAAATGAGCCGGTTTGTAATCGGCACCATGTCTGTTTTGTTGCTTGGATGCATGGGTGCTATCGTCTCGCTCGCTCACAAACCGATTCAGAACCGCTATATCCGCATCGACGAGATGGGGAGGGCGCAAGCAATCCAGTACAGCGATTTGAACTACAGCCCGCGCGAGGGGGAGGTCCGCACGTACCTCACTGACTGGGCGAACTACCGTTACACCATCAGCAGGGACACGATCACTAAGAAGTACCCTCTCAACTATTTCTTTTTCTCGCAGCAGCTCTCCACACAGTTCATGGGTGACGATAACCGGAACCATTTTGTTTCTCAGGTCATGTCCGGCCAGATCGAGCAAAGTGATGTGGAAGTCCGCAATGTCACCATCACCAGCATGTCAGAGGAGCAGATTCAGGGCGTTCGCATGTCCAGGGGAACAGCCTTGGTGAATATCGACAAGCTCTATTCCGCGCGCAACTCACACGAACCGCGCACCGAGCATTGGATGCTTTCGGTCACGTACTACCTCAACCCCAAGCAGGTGAGCGACCAATCACGCATCTTTCCGCAATTCGAGACGATCAATCCACTCGGCATGACCATCACTGAGTTTCACGAGAACCGAATCGGCGTCGATCCTCTCCCCGTTTCCAATGGAAGCACACAACCAGCAGCCCAAATGCTAATGCCTGGCGCTATATCAGCTCCCACGATTCCGGGGGCAGGAACAGGAGCAATACGGTGAGCTACGACCTCATTCTCCCGTTCTTTCCAGAAGAGATTCGCGGGTTGCTGCTCGACCCCTCCATCTCTGACCTGATGATTAACGGAACGACTGGGGTGTATGCGGATAAAGACGGGGTTGTCGAACACATCGCGCTCTCAATTCCTTACACCAACGAACGTCTAACAGCAGCGATAGAGCGTATTGCTCGCATCTTGGGTCAAGACCTCACAACGCAGAATCCCATCTTGAACACTAGACTCCCCGATGGCTCCCGCGTTGCCGTCGTTGGTCCTCCGTCTTCAATCAACGGGCCGACTCTCACAATACGGAAGTTCAATAAGTGGTTCACATCGGATGAGCTGATCGCCTCGGGGAGTATGCCCGCCGAAGTGCGGGATATGGTCGTCAGCCTCATCATGCAACGCAAGAACGGCATCATTGCTGGCGGCACTGGCAGCGGTAAGACGACGCTCATGAAAGCTCTACTGGATCACATTCCTCCAACCGAACGGCTGTGCATCATCGAGCAGCCCGCCGAGCTTAAAGTGATCCAGCCCAACGCCCTTCGCTGGGAAGCAGTTGAGGCAATACCCGGTCAGGTAGCAGTGACACCGAGCGAGCTATTGGCAGCCGCTCTGCGACACAGACCCGACCGAATCATCATCGGTGAGATTCGCAACGAGTGCGGGTATGACTTACTCCAAGCGATGAACACTGGCCACGGCGGAACCCTCTCAACGATTCATGCAAAGTCTGCATGGGACGCGTTGAATCGTCTTTCCAATCTAGCTCTCAGTGCGCGACCAAATCTCAACCACGCTTTCATGCGTAGTGAAACGGCTGAGGCTATCGACTTCGCTCTCTACTGTGAACGAGCTGCCAATGGTCGCCGTCAGGTTCGCGAGCTTATCGCTGTCAACGGCTACGACTATAAGGAACAGCGCTTCGAGACGGAAGTCATCTACAGCGCTTCAACTTCAAACGCTGCATAACCCCAAGGAGAACATGTATGGCATTGCTCATTGTGAAGGCTTCGAAGAAGATCGACGCGATCCTAAGACTTGAAGAGTCAACCGCAAAAATGATTGACCGCTATGCGGCGTTCCTCAATGTTCCTGCTGATGAAGTTGTGGACAAGGGGATGGAATACATCTTTACCAAAGACAAAGACTTTCAGCAACACCTTGAGACTCAATCTGATCTTCAGGTGCCGGCATCGTTGCGTATCAAGAAGACTCCGGGCGCTCCTGGCGGGATGAGGAATGGGACGCGAAATGGTGCGAAGAGCATTACTTCCGACGCTAAGTAGCAGCACGCGTAAGGTGCCTCTCCCTCACGTCTTCAGTTCTGCAACACTTCGTTGCATTTCGTCACGACAACAGCAACAGGAACAACAAATGCCACAGCAGAAGCAAAGACAAACCCGGATGTGCTCCGCACATGAGGAATGATGACACTCCATCCCTTGGAGGGTGGTGTTTTGAAGGCGGCAGGTTCCTACGCAGGAACCTGCTCAAAACAAGGACTATAGACGCTGTTGGTTCCTAGCTAGCAACCTGCGGTTACTAGCTAGGAACTGGGATCGAAGGCCAGAAAGGAGCACGGACTGAGATGGAAGGACTGACCATAGCGCAACGTCTCGGGCGGGGAAAAATTCGTGAAAGTCGGTCGCGCAGCTTCGGAACAAAACTCACACTTGCCGAAGAGCGCGAGCTTGTCGGCGCAGCCGAAGCGCAAGGAAAAACAGCCAGTGAGTGGGCTCGAGAGATTTTGTTACGTGAAGCTCGTCGTGCCGACGAAGATGCGATGTTCACCGAGCTGGTAGCCACGCGAATGCTGATGGTTAACCTCTTCAAGCCGCTCATTACTGGCAAGCCAGTATCGCCGGAATGGGTCACTGAAGTGATGGCGGCTGTACGCAAAGAAAAACGTAAAGCCGCTCTGGAAGTACGCCAACAATACAGTGATGACCAAGCAGGAGGGCGATAAACATGGCGTCACAATGGGGACGTAAAGAAACGATCATCTGGCCACCGCACGCGCCCATCATGAGCTATTCCGCGCTCGCAATTGCGCTGCTCTGCACCCTGCTTTTTATTTGGGAGCGGCTAAATTTCTCCATGTCTCCGCTCCAGCAGAGCTACATAACGGAGTATGTAACCTCTCAGGCGGGATCTGGTTTCAATGCCCACGAGAACTATCGGCTTGTGTACTTGGGAGGACCAAAAGTGAAGCCACGCCTCGCCCTTCCCGTGGACCTTACAGATGGAAAGACCATGCTGCCAAACGGCAAGACGGTGCCGATCGGACTCTCAGAGCTGGCCTTAGCGCAAGGCTATAGGTGGTTCTATCGTGCCCCAGCTCAGAAGCTGGCAGACGGTCCGATGCACCGCTGGCTGAAGAATGCGGTCTATGGCGGCAAGGGGTTGCTCCAACTGTTTCAGGTTAGCTTGATCGAGGGCGGCTTATGTCTCGCTATCATGCTTTTCCTTGCGATTCCAAAAGACGTGAAACGCTTCCGGCAGATGAAATACGGTCGCGTTCTACGCGGTCCGGTTATGCTCACGCCAGCCGATTTCAACAGAGCGGCGAAGGGAGACGGTATCGGCTTCAAGACGACCGAGCTGGGAAAGATGATGCGAATTCCAGAGCGTAAAGAGGCCCAGCACTTTCAAATTATGGGTGACACCGGGGTAGGGAAAACCCAGCTCATTATGCAAATTCTTCGACAGATCAGAGGCCGCGGTGACTCGGCAATTGTTTATGACCCGGCTTGCGAGTACGTCCAACGGTTCTACGATCAGGAGCGCGGCGACATCATTTTGAACCCTCTGGATGAGCGCTGCCCATACTGGGGTCCAGCGCAGGAGATGGCCTCAAATGCAGAAGCCGACGCCATCGCGGCTTCCCTCTATCAACCGACTACAGATAATAAGGACGAGTTCTTTCATCAGACTCCCGCGCAGATATTCGCGCACCTCCTCAAGAAAGGTCCGTCACCACATCAGCTTGCCGAATGGCTGGCAGATGGCCCCACGCTGGAGAGATTAGTCGCGGGTACCGAGATGAGTTTCTATATCGACCGCAAGGCCGGACCTCAGCGCGCGGGTGTACTCGCCTCGCTCGGTTTAGTCGCAAAGTCCTTCCGCTTATTGCCAGAGCGAGACCAGGCAACACGGATGTGGAATGCCCGCACCTGGTCGCAGGACCGCAAGGGTTGGATCTTTATTACCTCGCGCCCGCCCGAGCGAGAAACACTCCGTCCACTCCATTCGCTCTGGATTGATCTGCTTGTCATGCGCCTGTTGAGCGCACCGCAGCCCGGACAGAAACAAGTGTGGTTTGTGATTGACGAGTTGGCGAGCCTTCAGAAGCTCCCGCAGCTTCACACAGCGATTACTGAAAACCGGAAAAGCAAAAATCCACTTGTGCTGGGATTCCAAGGGAAAGCCCAGCTCGAAGTGATTTATGGCCATCTGGCTGAGGTTATGCTCTCTCAGCCCGCGACCAAAATATTCATGAAGACTGCTGAACCAAAAGCGGCCGAGTGGATCTCTGAAGCGATAGGCAAAGTCGAAATCGAACGGCTCAAAGAGACGAAGTACGACGGCACCCGATCAGGACACAACTTCAGCCTTGATCGTCAGATTGAACCGCTTGTGATGGGTTCCGAAATTAGCGGGCTGGACGACCGCCATGCGTATTTGAAACTTGGCAACAACGTCGCCCGTTTCGATTTTGATTACCTGGACCTGCCAACTCCAACGCCGGGGTTCATTCCCCGGAAGTGCGCGGACGGAGGGATGAGTTTCGATCCCGATACACTAGAACCGCGCCGGCCTGCTTACCTCAGCTCAGATGAAGACGAGGAGGACGAGGGGGCAGAATTCGAATCCGAGTGGACGGCAGCGCAACCAAATGCAGACGGTTCTAGTGGCGCTCCGATCGCTCACGGGTTGAAGCAACGACCCATACCGTGGCCGAAAGAGCACGAACAGGAACCGGCCAGCGTCGGCGAGAAGAACCGACCCGGGCCAGCAGCAGAAACCACAGTAAGCCAACCGGAAAGCGCCGAGCAGATCATGGTTGCCAACGGCACCCCTGAGCTGGACGGCCCCGCCTTCGAGTTGAGGCCATAACGTCATGCTCACCATTTCTAAAGCCCTTTCGGCAAGCCAGGCGCAGAGCTATCACAAGCTTGAGTTCACATCCGACGCGCAGACCTACTACAAGCAGGGCGACACGGTGAAAGGGGAGTGGCAAGGCAAGCTGGCTGCCTCCCTTGGACTCAGCGGCGAAGTATCGCCGCTGGAGTTCCACCGTCTCTCCGAAGGAATGCATCCTCAAACTGAGGAGCAGATGGTCAAACATCGCCTCGCGCAGGAGTACACGAACGCGGATGGGACCACTACTAAAGCGGTTGAACATCGGGCCGGATGGGATGCCACCTTTTCCGCAGCTAAATCCGTTTCGCTGACGGCCCTCGTAGGCGGGGATGAGCGGGTGAGAGATGCGCATCGTGCCGCCGTCGCTACCGCTTTGGACGAGCTGGAGCGCTACACACATGCGCGGATCGGCGGCAACAACCCCGCCGAGCAGACGGGCAAATTCATAGCCGCGAAATTCGAGCATGACACGGCTCGCCCGGTGGACGGCTACGCTGCGCCGCAGCTCCACACCCATGCGGTCATCTTCAACATGACCGAACGAGCCGATGGCTCCACTCGGGCGTTGCAGGAGCGAGCCTTCTTTGAAAGCCAGCAGTACGCGACCGCCGTGTACCAATCGACGCTCACGTACCAGCTCCGCAATCTGGGCTATGAGATTGAGACAGGGAAGAGCGGCGCACCGGAGATCAAAGGCTACTCGCAGGGGTACCTTGATGCATCAAGTCCCCGTTCTCAGCAGATCAAAGAACAATTGGAGAAGACTGGATACAACGGCCCGGAGGCGGCGCAAATTGCGGCGCACGCGACCCGTGACCGGAAGCAGACGCTTACTCCCGAGGAGGTTCTCTCCGCCCACAAGCAGATGGCCGCTGAATTCGGCAATCAGCCGCAACAGGTGGTTGCCGCCGCCCGCGAGCGGGCAGAGCAGCAAGAACGTCGCCCGGAGAATAGCAATGAAGCCAGGGAGGCTGTCACCTTTGCACGCGAAAGCATTTTCGAGCGCGAAGCCGTAGCTGACGAGCGGGCCATCCTGCGAGACGCGCTCCGTCGCGGCATGGGTGAAGCGACGTATAAACAGATTCGTGCCGAGTTCGAGAGTCGTAGGGAGGCAGGAGATTTCCGGTCATTCCAAGGAGAGAAATACAGCTCTGGACGCAGCTTCACTACCCTTGAAACGATCGCCGCCGAACGTGCCAACGTGCGATACGTCCTAGAAGGCCGGAATACTGTCACCCCGATCATGGGCGCCGAGGAAGCCCGCGAGCAGGCCAACACCCGCGATTTTCTAAACGACTCGCAGCGCAAAGCCATCGAGGAAGTTCTAAATTCCAGCGATCGCATCCACGGCCTGCAGGGGCTCGCTGGAACCGGGAAGACAACGACGCTGGAGATCATCCGAGAGGGCGCAGAAAAGGGCAGTTATACGGTGGAGGGCTTTGCTCCTACCTCTAAAGCTGCCGGGCAGCTCCGCGAGGCCGGGATCGACGCGACCACGCTCCAGAGCTTCCTTGCGCGTGGCGTGAATCACCCGAGCGCAAATCCCGAGACGAAGCATTTATACATGCTCGATGAGTCGAGCCTTGCCAGCACGCGGCAGATGCGAGCGTTCCTTGAAAAGCTCAATCCAGACGACCGGGTTTTAGTGATTGGCGACACTCGCCAGCATCAGAGCGTGGACGCCGGCCGACCCTTTCAGCAGATGCAAGAGGCTGGAATGCAGACCTCGCAAATGGACAGGATTATGCGGCAGAAAGACCCGGAGCTTCTAAAAGCCGTGCAGCATCTCGCGAGTAACGAGACTGAGAAGGGAATTGCATTGCTAGCCGAGCAAGGCCGAGTCTCTGAGATTACCAACGGTCAGGATCGTATCAATGCGATCGCCCAAGACTATGCAGCACGGCCAGAAAACACGATCATCGTTTCCCCCGACAATAAAAGCCGCCAACAGATAAACGAAGCCGTACGCGCCGAGCTGCTGCAGAACGGTACGTTGGCCGACGACGCCCAACAGTTCCGCACGCTCGCCCACCGCTCCGACATGACCGGAGTAGACCGGACCTGGGCGGCTCGGTATAACCCCGGAGAGGTGTTGCAATACACTACCGGAAGCAAAGCTGAAGGCATAGAGCGTGGCAGCTTCGCCACCGTCCGTTCTGTGGATGCTCGCGCCAACACTTTGACTGTCGAGTTGGACAACGGATCAAGCGTTACCTATGACCCGCGACGACTCCGGGGCGTAAACGTCTTTCGCGAGACAGAGCGAGAGTTTGCTACAGGCGACCGCATCCAGTTCACCGCACCCAATAAAGACCTCGGGCTTGCCAACCGCGACCTTGGAACCGTGCTCGGCCTCGAGGACGGTAGCATGACCGTCCGACTGGACGGCAAGGCCGAACGAACCATCACGTTCGACACCGCGGAGTTCCGGCAATTCGATCACGGCTATACCGTCACTTCTCACAGCTCGCAGGGTCTCACTGCTGGCCGCGTCATCGCCAACGTTGATACAGAATCATCGCGCAGCCTTATCAATACACGGCTCGCTTATGTGGCCATCTCCCGCGCCTCAGAAGACGTCCGCATTTACACGAATAATGCGGAGACGCTAGGAGAGCGGCTTGCAACCGATATCAGCAAGACCGCCGCAGTCGATTTCCGACAAGCAAGTTCTACAGAACAGACCCGCCAGGCCGTCTCCGCGTTCCGTAGCAACGATCCAACCACAGCGACCGAGCTCCTACAGCAGCAGGGCC
This sequence comes from Acidobacteriota bacterium, assembly GCA_021779695.1. The sequence continues at coordinate 12,585 of JAJYAE010000002.1, forward strand.
GCGTCTACCAATATGCACATCCGGACCACCGCATGGCCGCCGTTGCTCTCGATTACACGGCTCAGTCCGATCGTGTGGTGATTGTTGCACCCGACCCGGCCGAGCGGAGGGAGCTTACCCAGCTCATTCGCTCCGATCTACGAGAGCAAGGCAAACTCGCAATGGAAAGCCGCACTATTCCTGTCCTGGTCGAGCAGGACTATTCCAACCCTAAGCTCGCTGCAAGCTACTCTCCCGGCGATCAGATCCACTACCGCACAGGAAGCCCGAGCATCGAGGGAATCCCTCACAACAGCGTTGCCAGCGTTCTGGATATCGATGCGAAAAAGAACCTGCTCACCATCGAAACACGAGATGGTGAGCAAGTTTCCTACAATCCGGTCCAGCTCAAGCAGCAGACCAAGGAAAGCACTGTCTACAGAGAGGGGGAGCGCGATCTGGCTGTAGGCGAACGCATCCAGTTCACCGCACCCGACCGAGCAAATCGCATACGCTCAGGTGATTTTGCAACCGTTGAGCGGATCGGTGACGACAACGCTCTCTCTGTTCGTTTGGACAACGGGAAGAGGGTCGAGCTTGACCCTGAAAAAGGCCGCCACATCGACTACGGATACACCACGGAGACAGCGAAGCACATCTCCGCCGATCGCATATTGCTTACCGGCGAGAGCAGCCAGCTCGCGGAGCAGCGGGCGACCCTCGCTAAGCTGAATCCCAATGTCCGTGAGCTCGCAATCTACACGTCAGACAGCACAAATCTCTTGCACAGAGACAACGGCATTGGTAAAGAACAGGAGCTTTCACAAGAAGGGCTCTCCAATGCTCCGAGTCTCAGTAACGCCTCGGAACCGTCAGGCCCCTCAATCGAAGTCGAGGGCTACGGAATTGGCCTTTAGCTAGGGTCCACCGCGTCTAACGATGAGATATGCCAAACAAGAGCGCACAGCTTAATGCCGCGAAGTTTCTCGAATGTATGGAGTGCTTGCCGGTGCCGCGCGTGCCGGAAGGCCCGAACTGGAGCTACGAGTTCAAACTCGATGGCTACCGCCTGGAGGCCGTAAAGAGCGCAGGGAAGATCACACTCTACTCTCGCCGTCAGAACGTGCTCAATACAAAATTCCCGTACATCGGAGCCGCCCTCAAGGGCTTGCCGGATGAAACCGTGATCGATGGCGAGCTGGTTGCGCTCGCATCCGATGGCCGACCCAATTTCAATTTGTTGCAAAACTATCGTTCCGCAGAATCGCACATCATCTACTACGCCTTCGATGTGATGACGTTCAAAGGCCGCGATCTTACGCAGCTCCCGCTCTCCGAGAGAAGGGAAGTGCTGGACTCGATACTGCCGACCAATGAACACGTCGGCATTTCCATCGCCGTCGAAAAGACGGCTCAGGAGATGATTGCGTTGGTCCGCGAGCAGGGAATCGAGGGCATTGTTGCTAAGCGCACCGACAGCATTTACCAGCCTGGGAAACGCACCGGATCGTGGAGCAAACACCGCATCTCGCTCGGACAGGAGTTCGTCATTGGCGGCTATGTGCCCAGCAATCTCGGAGTCGATTCGCTTGTAGTCGGCTTCTATCGAGGCTCAGACCTGATGTATGCCGGCCGCGTGCGCGCGGGCTTTGTACCCGCTACGCGACGCCAAGTCTTCGAACAAATCAAACATCTGAAGACCAACCGTTGCCCGTTTGCGAACCTTCCAGAGAAGGCGGCGGGGCGATGGGGACAGGGACTCACCCCAGAAAACATGAAGGAGTGCGTGTGGCTGAACCCGGAATCCGTCGCGCAGGTCGAGTTTCTTGAGTGGACCGGTGGTGACCATCTGCGGCATACGAAGTTCATCGCTCTGCGCGATGATAAAGATCCGCGCAAAGTAGTGCGAGAGGCGTGATGGAATCTATTCGATCGGCTTCGGGTGTGTCATCAGCTTTATCTGTGCTTCCAACTCTTCCACTCGCCGCTGCAATGCGTCTCGATCCTCGCGCAGCAGAGCTATCGTCTGCACATCACCGCTCTTATCGCATCGCGTTTCAAGATCGTGGATATATTGCTGGAACTTCTCTGGCAGGGCGTTGATCTCGTCAACGGTGGGATAGATCGAGGGTGTGCGGGAAGGTTTCATCGAACAACTCAGTAGATGGTGCAGCATTTCGATAAACTTGTAAAACAAAGGAGAGTGCCGTGAAAGCTTCTTATGTGGCAGTAGCGATTGTAATTTGTCTAGCTGGCTGTAAATCTGAGCCGAAGCCCGCAACCGTTCAGCAGCGTACGATCGTGCAACAGGTTGAAGACGCCGGCGCAGGAGATCTCAGCAGAGCTGATGTAGCTGGACTTCAAATTTGGCTCACGAAGCACTCGGATGTTGCGCGAAGCATCGCGTCGCAATGCAAAGAAGCAATGAAGACAGATATGGCGTGGAAGAATTCGGTGGAGGGGCGCATCTGCATAGCGGAAAAGGATGCTGGCTTTTCCAACTAGACATAAGACATCATGTTTGGCTTTGCTGCGATACCGGGTATTTGCCGGCTTTCAACCAATTAGGTGGGATCAAGCGTCTCCGGCCCGTTGTTGCGCCAGTTGCCGACGGCGGGATTGGCGGGTTTCATTAACCATCTTGTCCGCGTCGTAGGGATGGAGAAGGTCGAGCGGAGGGCGCGGGTCCCCTCCCCTCGTGTCGATGCCGAGCCAGCGATCGTAGTCCCTCGGGTGCAGAATGAGAGCAAGACGGTCGTGAATCTGCGCGACGAGTTCGTTGGGCTCCGTCGTCACCAAGGCAAAGGTTTCGAGGTAGGTTCCGTCCGGCCGCTTCCAGGCATCCCAGATGCCGGCGAAGGCGAAGGGTCCAGGCTCTGTGGTGGTGATGGCGAACACGCGCTTGACGGGCTTGGTTGCCTTCGTCTTCTTCGTAGGCGCCGACGTCCCGAAGAGATCTACGGTTCCCGTCTGAGCTTCATCTGCCGCGGGCTCCGGTGTGTAGATCGGACTGATTGCATGCCCTTCCTTGGGCCACTCATAGAGACCGCTGGCGGGAACCAAGCACCGCCGCTTAGCGAACGGTTCCCGCCACATCTTACTGTCGGTGAGCCGGTCGCTCTTGGCGTTGATAGTTGAGAGCGCTTTGAATTCATCTTCTGTTTTGGCGAACCATGGCACGACGCCCCAGCGCATCATCACAAGCTCGCGCTCTCCGGTGTCCCGATTGCGGCGAATGACAGGCTGAGGGTCGCCGGGTGCAACGTTATAGTTGGGCGCAATGATGCCAACGTTGTCCGCGGTGTGGCGTACGTGAAAGTGCTCGGCAACTTGCTGTTTGTCGAAGAGGCTGTAGGAACGGCCACACATTCAGCTCTCCGCAGGCCTGCACTCATGCTCCAGTAGGACCCACAGCGGCTTACCGATAGAGTGAGGCTGTGTAGGGTCAAAGCCGTACTCAAATCCACAATTGAGGCAACAAAGCGCGTGTTTCGTCTCTGCATAGTGCCTACGCACGACGTCATCGGGAAGCTTGTCATCCGTTATGAACATTGCTACCCCTTCCTCTCCAATTCGACTTCGATCGCTGCTTTGATTCTTTCAGCGTACAGCGTGGCTTTCAACCGCTTTGGCGGGTACTTGCCGGCTTCTTTCATCAGCCGCAACTCGTAGCCATTCCAGGGCCACCCTCGTTTCCGCTCCGCAAGGGCGGATAGTTCGCTGTCAGTCAGTTGCATGTGGACGCTGCCAGTACCCCAACGCCTGAGGTCTATCTCATACTGGGTCAGATCTTCCTCGGCAACATGACCCCAGGTGAACACCTTTGCTTTGATCTCGTCGTTCGAATCAAAGAGCAGCCAAGGCCCGACAGGTATTTGAGTAGCGGTCACGACGAAGTGGACGCACCAATCGTTGCTAGCTATGTGGACGGTGATGTCGGTCATACCTTGCCCGTCAACTTTGCAAATTGTTCAGGGGTCAACAGCAGATCGACGTTCCCGCGACCTGCTTGGATGGCAAGGTCGACGGCCTGCCTGCAGGCAAGATCCCGGAAGCCGTTGCCGCGGCGAATCATTTCGAGCATTGAATCGGGGTTGCTGAAGGTGCGCGCTGGCGCAATCGGCGTGCGCAGGTCCTCTGCCAAGAATGTGCAATGCCAACGCTCATGCATAACGAAGGACATATGAATGCGGTGGAGCTTTGGAGTAGGTGGACGCTTGGCCTCACACGAATTGCAGACGCGCTCGCCTGGCGGCTGCCAGAGCATTGCATCGAGATGACGACCACAAAGACAGCAAATTTTGCCGGCTAGCCTCATCCGGGTTGTCGACGATCGTTCGCCGCCCATGGCAAATGATAGGCGAAACAAAGGCGAAATTTGTACACAATGACAATTGACAGATTGGGGTATAGAGGTATGCTTATATATAATTGAAACTAAATAACTTAGGTCTGATAATAGAACTTCTGTATAGCCGCTGCGGTTTCATTCAGAACCGTATTCCAGGCTCACAATGTGGCCTTCTTCATCCTTAAACATAGGGTCAGTTTGCGGTGCCGCCCTCAAGGAGTTGAAGTTCAATGTTGTTTGTTCGTGGCCCTCTGGATGCTGCTCTCGCCACAAGATCAAGAGCAGCGGGGACATTTCGGACATGACAGCTTTCGTCCGATGAACCTTCGCGTGACAGCCAGGACAGAGGGAAATCATCAAACTAAGAACCGACTTCCCTGGCACCCGGTGATGAACAATGATCGAGCGCTTGTCTCTACCCGATGCATCACATACACGGCAGCGGTACCCATCGCGCTCCAACACCGCTTCGCGGAGGCCGCCGAAATACTCGTCATCCTGTCGCTTCAGGGTGTAGCAGGTCGCGCATAGACCATGCGCGAGAATCTTGGGATTACCGCAAGGGCACAGCATCGCCCTCTGTGAGCCTTTCTTCACTTTGCCTCTACTCCGTGTACTCCAAGGCTGATGTCTGTTTCGATCCAACCCTCTTTCCAAGGTGCCGTACGCTCGTCATCGAAAGGGATGCCGTTCACTCTCGCATCGCCGCCAGCGTCGAATAGGAGGCCCCAAGTCTCCGGATAGTCGTCTTCCCTGCCCTCTGCCAGAGCCTTTCTGTGTCGGGCCAGCTCCAGCATCTCCGTGTCGGCGTCTTCCCAACCGACGCGCCAGCAGTGATGCGCTCCGTCGTAGTCAGGGATGTCCGTGAGACGTGCCCGATACCCGGCAGCGTACTCGTCTTTGTCCCAATGTCCGTTCAGTGCTCCCAGCCCAGGATGGATCATCCGGTGTCTCCGCTACAAGTTCCCTGCTGTGCTTCGACCGTTCTCAAATCACTGTGCTTCCTTAAGATGAGCGAGTTTGACATGTTCCATCAAGTCGCGGACGGCCGCCAGGGCCTCTATAGGATTGTCTTCCATGTGCGATCACTCCAGCGGTTTCTTGAACACACCACATTCTTTGTCCAACCATTATCATCCGTCTAGATCAGGAGAACTTCTTTGCCACCGATGCTAAACGCTGAAAAGCTTGCCTACTGGTACCTGCGACTCAACGGCTTCATGACCATAGAGAATTTTATATTGCACGATAAGTCGACGAAAGGCATTGCACAGCGGACCGATGCAGATATCTACGGCGTGAGATTTCCGTTTAGAGAAGAATTGGATATGCCGGACGACGAACCATTCCGGACACAGCGCGACAAGCCTTTGTTCATCATTGCAGAGGTCAAGAGTGGAGAATGCAAACTCAACGGTCCGTGGACGGACTCAGGAAAAGAAAACATTCAGTACGTCCTCAGAGCCATCGGTGCTTTCGAGCCTTCGATCATAGAGGAGGTCGCTGCTGCTCTGTACAAGGGCTACATGTATGAAGACCAGCAACGCAAAATTGAATTGTTTGCCATCGGATCACGTCTCAGCCAAGAATATCTCGCTGAGCGTCCGGAGTTGAAGCAGATGCTCTTCCGTGACATGACGCAGTTCATTTACAAGCGGTTTCGTGAGTTCAGGATGCAAAAACGCGACCACAAGCAGTGGGATCGCGTCGGCCAATATCTATATGCAATGACGGAACATGTACAAGAAGCTGTCTTCGTGGCCGGCATCCTCCGAGAGGCTGGGCTAGAAGGGCGCAGTGAAGGCTGGTCATCGCCGGATGCGACAACTGAGACTAATCGTTGAATAGCTGTCGTAGTTGCTCGATCAGTTTGGTTGCCTTTACCTTGTTACGCACTGTCTCATCCGTAAGGTCGAGCCGCTTGGACGCCTTTCCATCAAGAAGAATAAGTTCGATCCTTCCGAATTTATCCGCATGTTGTGCAGCAAACTTTGCTAGGCCCGCGGCCTTAGCTGGCGCGTCTGCCAGACTGATCGTGTGGGGTTCGATGATGTCCACAACAAGGTTCCCGCCTTCTGACCGCACGACGATAAAATCTGGATACATTGCCCTGAATTCACCATCGACCTCGTAAGGGACGCAGAGAGCCCAAGATTTTCTATCGACATTACGGAGCCAGGCGACCACATCTTTTCGTGCTATCTCCCGATCTAAAACGTCCGTCTCCGCCGTGTTAAAGCTCGCTGGAAACAATCCGCCATCGGCGACGTACAAATGCTTCTTCCATGTAGTTGCAGCTTGTCGGCCCTGAATTGTGGCGGGGTAAATAATGGGGTCTAGCTCAGGATCAGCCGCGAGGTTTCGTACTTCGCTGTATGCCGAACGGCTGCCTTCTTCAAGTTTCTTAATTTCATTTTTTTGAGTGCGTAACCACTTTTGAACGGTTTCTTGTGCGACGGTTTCAACGTTTCTGATGAGATCGGGATCTATACACAGAGCGAAGAGTTCCAGCTTCGCGCGGTCGCGGGAAGATGGATCGGCCGCAACGCGCTCGCGCCACCAAACCTTATGAAGTCCCTCGTTTAGCTTCCGGCCTGCGGCCTCGAACAGATCTTCCACGTTTTCAGAAGCGATATCGACTTTAACGACTCCGCCATCTCGACTTGCGGCCGCGCCAACCTCCCAATTGACGGTTTCGATTTCAATCTGACCTCTCTCCTCGACAATCTCCTTGAACCTATCGGTCCCTTTGACCCGAAGATGCTCTGCATTCAGCACTCCGAAGATTGCATCTTTAGCGGCGGCGAGCGCGTCCTCGTCAATCTCATCGTTTGTTAGAAGACGGGCAAGCTTCATAAGTCGGCGTATCTGGCTGGCCTTTCGCTTTCGCGGAACAATATACGAAGGTAGGTCTTCAAGAGCCTTGAAGAATCGATCGCTACGCGGCGCTCTTTGGAGTTCTACAACATCGTCCGCGTCCTGTACTTCCACGGGTGGCAGACTATCGTCGTCGGGCTTCGAAAGTTTGGCGATCACCTTTCGCAGACCCGCTGCATCGTAGTGGGGCAAGTAAAGAGTCACCGTGTTCAGCGTCTCGTTGTCGATGATCTTTCTAGCCAGAGGTGTACGCACCATTCGTCCGACGAGCTGCGCAATGTGCGTGTAATCGGCGGCGGCGCGGAACGACATCATCACCTCTGCCCGAGGACAATCCCAACCTGTGTTTAGGCTGCTTTTAAAGAAGACGACACGGACTAATGGATCATCTTGAATGTCGGAAGGAGCAATATAACGAACGTCAACGCCGCCCATCGGTATAGTCGCCTGCTGCTGAAAGGAGTGCGCAAAAGCATCGTTGGGAAGTGTGCCCAACACTTCTCTGAGCATGCGCATAGCTTGAGGAATATCCGTTTCTGAAATGCCCTTAGCGTTCGAAGCGTCCTCGACCTGGACCACCATGAGGGGCGAAACTTCCGGTTCGTCTTGCGCAGCGCAGTAGTTCGACCACTGCTCCGTAAACACTTTCAAGGAGAGGGCTGCTTCACGCAGCATCGTCATATCCGTGGGCTGCTCTTTTTTGGGGTGGTGCAGAATGATGCTTTCTTTAATAAGCCCCGAAAGCCTAACGTCTGCGACTTCTACATCTACGGGCCTGTTTGTTCTTCTTGTTCCGACGATCAACCTGTTAAATCGTTCGGGCGTCGCAGAGATACCCACTACAACAGGGACGGGAGTGAGTTCGTTCGGAACGCCCTTGATGAATTTCTGAATGATCGATGCGGCCTCAGCCTGCTCGTCTCCTTCCGACATTCCCCGATGCGCCTCGTCGACAATAACGAAGAATTTGCCCGGCCGGGCGTCGACCGTGTTCTTTATGATCTCCCAGATGCTAAAGGTGCGTTTGTCGCTACGCGATACGAGTCCGGCACCCTTTGCCAGCTTTTGAATATTCAGAAAGTGAACGGCACCGGCATCGAGAGATTCTTGGTTAAACCCGGCATCCAGAACGACTAGATCCTCACTGCTGAGGACGGAGCTGGTTGCAAGCATCTTCTTTCGCGTCTGAATGTTGAGCTCGGGCTGATCTGTAATCCAAAGAAACGTGGCATCGGGAATCGGAGCGTATTCCTCGTCGCCTTGAAGGAGTATCTCGATCGCCCGCGTCAACATGACCGTTTTCCCCGATCCGGTCGGTGACGATAAGCACACCGACTGAAGATCGCCAGTGCGGGAATCCCTAGCAGCGCCTCTTATGTAGCGCACCAATTGCACTACCGCGTCATCCTGAAAATCTTTCAGCTTCAGTCTCATAGGTTGTGTCTCGTGTTGATTCTGAAATTTCTCAAATAATCCCGGTATAACATCGACGTAACTAGCTTGCCGGGTAATGCGGATCGCATCTCAGCGAACGCATCTTCCGAATCGGTCACGATCCAAACATGTGTGACATCTGACCTGTGCTCTAAAGCTTTTGTGAATTTGCGAAAAGCCTTTTCTTGAAAGATCACGGCAAAGGGCGACGCGCTTGGTATTAGAAACTCTCCTGTAAGTTCCATACCTTCTCTACTGCCGATGCCTCCGGCGGCAAGCCATAGGGACGGGAGTATTGCGCTAAATTGATTCCCAAGATCTATCTCGTCTGGATCAAGATAATCGACTCGGAAAAACTCTACATTCTCTTCAAGGCCTTTTGCGTATGGCCTTCCATCGATGTGCTCACCTGGGACTTTTGTTCCATCCGCCCGGCGGCCTGTGATAACTGCCTTGCACCTTGGGCGCGTGACCATCTCGAAAATGCCGTTCTTTTCGTATTCCGGTTCGCCTCTGAAAACGCCTTTCTTGTGGAGCTTGCTGGCGACTTCGGCTTCCACTTCATTGTTTGTTACGAGAATGCAGCGACGATTGCCGTTGTCGCTCGCGTTGAGCAGAGCTGTCGCATGCAAGGTGGTTCCCGAGCCGGCAAAGTAATCCAAAATAAGTGCGTTGGGTTTATTCCGCAAGACCGCAGCAAGACAGTCCTGCACCGCATAAACAGATTTCGGGAATGAAAATGCACGTCCACCGAGTAGATCACGCAACACGTCCGTCCCACCAACGCCGGCGTCGTGCCGGGATCGATGCCACACGGTTTTCATTCTGCGGGTTGAAGTTTCTGTATATCGAACGTCAACGACATTTCGGACCTCATCGCGGCTCACGATTTCAAGAACACCGCTGAGAATCTGCTCCTGAGGCTCTTTGCTTAGATAGCTCACCGCCCAGGTGTTTCGTTTAGGATCATGCTCTCCAAGCGCGACATACCCTTTTGCGATGAGCTGACGCAAGGTAGAAGGACCGACCCCCCAGTTGCCTAGCGATCCGTCTCGCCGTATCGGCCACACCTTGGTGAGGCCTTTGCTTTTAGATTTCAAATTCGGCGCTTCTTCGAATGGAAGCGGATCTCCGGCGTCCAGCACTGCGCCGCGTTTCGGGTCGATCAGCACCGGGTAAAACATTTTCTTACGATCTTGCCTGCGGGCGTTGGTGCCTGAACGTAGAAGCCCCTTCCACCGTGGCTTCTTGGCATCACCCTCTTCATCGACATTCTCTTCGTCGTCCGTACCCGGAGATAACAAGTCGTCTCCGCGGCCGACGGTCGCGGAATTACCCAAAAAAGTGAAAAAGGCATATTCATCGACACGAGAGAACCGGCCCTGCGTAACACCTTTCGGATTAATGACAATCGTCACCATCTGGCGATACGCCTCTGGAAACATTCTTTCCAGCAACATGCCAAGGTGATGAACCTCGTGCTCGTCAATTGTAACGATGAGGACGCCGTTTGGCTTGAGAAGTTGTTTCGCCAGGCGCAGGCGTTTTTCCATGAAGCCCAACCACTTACTATGTCGCCAGGCGTCTTTGCTGTCGACGTAGTGGTTGTTATATTTCCAATCTTTGGAGCCGGTGTTATAGGGAGGATCGATATAAATGCAATCAACAAGGCCTTCGTAGAGGTAGACGAAGAGTTGGAGAGCGTGAAAATTCTCTCCGTTGATGACTGCGTGATAAGGCTTATCGGCGGCGCCACCCTCGATCGAACCTAGAGAGGTGAGGGCTGGAAAGATCGGATCACCAAAACGCTTTACGACAATAACTTCATTCGCAGTGGCGCTCTCTTCCGCGCCCCCCGCCTCGGGCACCATCGTAATTTTGCCCCGGGAGGTAAGAGCTTTAACTTGGTAGAGCTTTCCACCGCTGATATAGCTTCGACGCTGAACCGTTGCACCAATGAAAACGGGGAAATGCAGAAGCGCCGTCGTCTCCGGGACGTGTTCTTCGAACACCAAGCCGAAACGCTGCCGACGCTTCACGTCCGATAGGGCCGTTTCTAGCTTCTGTCGCAGGTTTTTGTCAGTGACTTGTGTGAGGAGTTCGTCTATTCGTGCCATTCGCCCTCTAATAGTAACCACTGCGGATGACTAGATACAAAAAGTCACGTATTTGCAGTAGTTTAGGTATGGTTACTTCTGGAAGCCAGAGTTTATCGCGCCATGATACCCAACACGGAACCCAAACGATCTTCGCCATTTGTTCGCTATGCAATAAACTACAGCACCGCGGTCATCTTTCGACAAAAAGAATGGCGATTATCACAACTCTCCAAGAACCGCTGTCACTGCGAGAGAAGCAACCCTCTTCGATAGCCTCTAAACAACTGTAAGCACAAACTACGGACCCACCGACGGAGGGAGGAGGGTCTCCTCCCTGCTGCAGCCGGCGAAGGACTGCCGTCTTGCGTCACCCACCTTGTATGTTGCGAATCGAGGCGTAACGATGGATTGCGCTTCGGCGGAGAGGCCGTACCCACCTGAGGCCGGGGTAATCCTGAGCCTGTCGCAGAGATCGGCCGCCGTCCCTCTCTTATTACGCCGTGGAGAATCGGAGGCCGTTGAGCCTGCATGTTCAAGGTCGGCGACAAGAGTGCGTCCGTAACGGCGGACAGGGTGCCGTCAGCAACAAGATGTACGACACACCCATCGCAATGATGTGCAGGCGGACCCATCCGGGCCAGCGCTTGCGCCTAGCGGTGCGCCCAATCAGGGCCGCTGCGAAAGACAGGCCCCCAAGGATAAATAAGGGATTATCCCTGGTCCAATGGACCGCGGACAATCCGCTTGCCGAAATAACGACCGCCGATAGGCACCAAAAATAGATGGTGCCGAATTTCGGATGGCGACCCTGGCGTTTTGCGCTCAACATCGCAACGGCGCCAGTGATGACGCACGCGAGGCCCAGCAGAACATGGATCGCCACGATCGTAAGAAATATGGGCGAGGTAGACGGCACCTCTACACCGGCCACGTTGGTCATATTCCTAGACCCCGCATTTTCTCGAAAATCGACTTTCTAGCGTGCGCCCCGAATATCGGATCGTGTTCATCGCTCGGCATCCAAACCTCTGAGGAATAGCTCAGCGGTATGTTTGGCCATAGCATCTCGCTCGCGTCGATTCTGCTTTAGGTTCGTTGATGTAAACAGGATGGTCTCGGCAAGTGCAAGGTACTGGACCATCCCAACAAGACTAGCGACCGCGCGGCGGGTGTCCAGGTCCGCGCGGAATGCACCGGTGGCTTTGCCCTCGTCGATTAAGGAACCGATCTGTGCAGCGTGACTGTCGGCATGCCGTTGGATCTCGGCAGCGAGCGTCCGGTCCCCTTCGAGCATCGCGCGGTGCAACATTCGCAGCGTCGCTGCTTCCGCAAGCGTGATCCTCACCCATTCGCTGATGAAATGCGCAAGCCGGTCCCTGGGCAACCCGTTCTTCACTGTGGCGTGCGCCAGCAAAGCAGCCACTCGACTTGCCGCACCTTCGAGAGCGGCACGGAACAGGCCAAATTTGTTGCCGAAGTAGTAGTAGATGAGTTGACTGTTAACTTGCGCCGCAGCGGCAACCTGACGAATTGTTGTGCCTTGAATTCCGTTTGAGGCGAAGAGCGGCGTCGCCGCGGTCAGGATCGCGCTCCTCGTTGCCGAGCTTGCTGGTTCAGGCTCGGTCCTTGGCTTGCGCTGAGATGGCGCTGCACTTTGTCTCATCGACTGCCTGCCAGCGCGATAGTCGCCCACAGCGCCGCCCCGAAGTTTAGGACCTGGAGCACAGCACGCAAGTTATGCCAAAACTCAAAGCGATCGAGAACGCGTGCGAGATTGGCCTCGTCTGTGGGCTCGTACTTGCGTTGGCTGAGATTGATTGGTGCGGCACGGGCTGTGACGAGCGAGTGCAGAATCGCGAGGATCGCCGAAATGTCGAGCGGTGCCTGCAATGTGCCGGGAAGTCTACAAAGATGCCCGCTAATAGCGGCGGCGAGAGCACAGAGGAGGGTTCCGATTCCAATCGGAGGATAGAGAAAGAGGCCGTTTCCCTGATCGCCAGCCCTGCTGTACGCCGAGTACGCCACGACACCGATCCGGCGGCGCGCCGGGAGCTGCTTGATCGACTGATCCAGACTCATACCTGCTCCCGGCCCAATTAGGGCCGTGGTCGCGACGGCAAGTATCAACGTAATCTGCAAGAGTCCCCCTAGGGAGGTGCTCTTCGAGCCTAGCGATTCCTGCGTCCGAATGTCAATCAATCGCCTGATTGAAACCATGATGATTTGCGACCCGATGCAATTTCTTGCTTTGACTCACTGCAGTCAGGTCCAGGCAGGCTGAATTCCAAAAGAGAAATACCCCCTCTGACACCCCTAAAGAGAAAAGAAAAAGCTTGTAAAGCGAGAGAGAATCTCAGCGGGCCGTTCCCTCCCGCAACTCCCTCCCAATAATCAGGCACGCTGCCGCGTGCAAAGCGGAAGACAAGCCTGGCTAAGGGGCTCTGCCCCGATCGCGCGCCACAAGGGGCTTCCCCAATCTTCCGCGCTTCGCTTGTGCAGACCTCCGCTGCGCTTCGCCCTTTCCGCTCCGGCTTCGCCTGCTCTCCAAGGGTGGGGAGACCCCTCCCCTTGCAGCTTGCTACCCCCGCCTTCGCCAGGAGGCGTTCGGCATATGGATGCCGCGATTCAACGCGGAACAGCCAAAAGCCAGAACCAAGGAGAGCAAAGCCACCATGAACAACACAGCGAAAACCAACGTCGCCACCCTTCCCTCTTCCCCCAAGGCGCAAACCGCGAAAGACGTTATCGCCGCCAACGTCAAGCTACTTATTGAACAGCTAGAAGCCGGACACAGCGAAGGACTTACCGCATATCTCACCGCTATGGGCCGATTTCATAACTACAGTTTTGGCAACATTCTCGAAATCGCGAGACAGCGACCTTCGGCGACCAGAGTAGCCGGGATGTACGCATGGAACCAGCTTGGCCGTCGGATCAACAAGGGCGAGAAGGGCATACGCATCCTCGCTCCTATGATCGGCATTCGCAGGAAGAAGGACAGCGAAGCCGAGAAGGACGTTACCAAGCAGAATCAGCCTGTGTTGGTCGGATTCAGAACAGCCCATGTCTTCGATGTGGAGCAAACGAGCGGAGCCGAGCTTCCGGAATTGAAGGCGGGTTTAAAGGGTGAAGTAGGCGAGTACCGTGAACGTCTGATCGACTTCATCATCGCGCAGGGCATCGAGCTTGAGTTCACGGAGAGCATCGCACCCGCGTTGGGGATGAGCTACGGAGGCCGCATCGCCATTCTTCCCGGACAGTCCGCAGCGGAAGAGTTCGGCACGTTGGTCCATGAGGCGAGCCACGAGCTTTTACATAAATCGGAACGGAGGACCGCCACAACCAAGACCGTTCGCGAAACCGAGGCCGAGGCAATCGCCTTTGTCGTCTCGCAGACCATCGGCCTAGACGCTGGAAAAAGCTCAGCCGACTACATCCACCTGTACCACGGCAACGCCGCGCTCCTGGCCGAGAGCTTGGAAGTTATTCAGCGCACGTCAGCCTTGATTCTTTCCGCCATCGAAACGCCCGCCGCAGCAGAGCAGAGCGAGGCTGAAGCCGACCCTGAACCCGCACTGGCGCAAGCCAGCTAACGAATTCTTCCCCTCATGAGAGCGGACGGCTCAGGCCGTCCCGTTCCACCCACCCCGCACGTCACAACACGCCCAAGGAGGGCAGTCATGCAGAACAGCAGCGCATTCCAATACCTCGCCATCGACACCATCCATGAGTCCACCACGAACCCCCGGCGCACTTTTGACGAAGGCAAGCTTCAGGAGCTTGCCGAGAGCATTCGGCACCACGGCCTCATCCAGCCCATCACGGTACGCCCGAACTCAGACGGCTTCGAGTTGGTCGCGGGAGCGCGACGTTACCGTGCCGCTCAGTTGGCCGAGTTGTTTTCCATCCCAGCCCGTATCGTCGAACTCACCGACGCCCAATCTCAAGAATGGCAATTGGTCGAGAATTCTCAACGGGTCGACGTTCATCCTTACGAAGAGGCGCAGGGTTTCCAACGTTTGCTCGACCTTCCCGGCTACGACGTAGCCACACTGGTAGAGAAGTCAGGCAAGAGCGCAAGCCACATCTACGCCCGTCTTTCCCTGCTGCAACTCATTCCCGAAGTGGCGGAAGCGTTCACGCAGGAGCGCATCACCGCCAGCCACGCTAACCTCATCGCCCGTTTGCCGCAGGAGTCACAGGCCGAGGCATTCGAGCAGTGCTGGCGTAAGGACTGGCAGGACTCGGAGCCGCACCTGCTACCCGCCAAGCACGTTTCGGCTTGGATTCAGAACAACCTCTATCTCTCACTTGCGGATGCTCCATTCGACCGCGAAGACCCCACCCTCAACCCCGCGGCAGGAGCCTGCGCCACTTGCCCACGTCGCAGCGGATATAACACTTCCCTGTTTTCAGACGTAACTGACGGCGACCAGTGCCTCTCCGGACCCTGCTATCAAATCAAGCTCACCGCTCACATCGACCGCGAGATTGCAGCCCGTCCCGAGCTAATCCAGATCGAGAACGGCTGGAGGAGCGCACGAGAGCAGAGGCCAGGAGCCGTTCAGCGTGGGCACTTCCGCGAGATCGACACAGTAGAAGAGAACCCAGACGCCGAGCCAGCCCCACCGTGTGCAGCCGCGAAGCCCGCAATCATCGTTTACGGCAAGCGCGTAGGAACCACCATCACCGTATGCACGGACGACCACTGCCCTGTCCACGATCCACGAGCAGCAGAAGAAGAGGCTGACAACCCCGCCCCGACGATTGCACCCGCGCCCGAGGCCGAGACAGAAGAAGAGGCCGAGGAACGCCAGCGCAACTATGAACAGCAACGAAAGGAGTACGAGCAAGAGCAGGAGCGGAGAGCCGAGGAACGCAGACAACAGTTCGAGCGGGAACAGAAGGAACAGGAAGCCGAACGCGCCCGGAGAGAGAAGTTGCATAAGGCGCGTGTATCCAAGTTCGACCGCATTCTCGACAAGGCCCCGGCCATGTTCAGCGCAGCGCAGTTGAGGGTGTTTCTTCGCGCCCTCGTCAACATCGACCCTTACACCTTCGATGACGTAGCCGAAAACTTTGCCAACGACGAAAACAACCAGCAGACCTCAGAAGAGATTCTGCTTTCCACCATCGACGGACTACCCGATGACAAGCTCACCGGGTTTTCTCTCCGTCTCGTCATCACCGCATACATACCCATTCCACGCGAAGGCGAGCTCGACTATCTAGCCGAGGTTGAAACAGCCTTTGCTCCCCCACAACCCAAGAAGACAGCCAGCAAGAAAACGACGACGACACCAACGCCGATCAAAGCCGCTAAGAAGGGCGCAGCGAAGAAGACGACCGCGAGGAAGGAAGTTGCAGCCTAACCCGCAGCGGGAGTCAGCTAACCGACTCCCGCTCTTTTCCCAAAAGGAGGAGATCATGTTTCAGTTCAACTACAAACTCAAGGTTTCCGAGCGGGTGAAGGCGAAATGCAACCGGCACCCGCGCTACAACCCGGAGCGTGAGGGACGAGGAGGCATCAAGGGCGGATGCTCGACCTGCTTCTCGCTCTTTGACCTACATCAGGCCAGGCTTTCGCTGGACGTCGCTCACAGGGAGTTTCTGAGAAGAGCATCGCCCTGGACGCGAGTTCCTCGGCCCCGTACCAAGTCGCAATCAGTTGAGCAAAACAGGCCACAGATGCAAGGTACAAGCCTCTGAGATGTGGGGTTGCGTTTGCCAGCCCCGCTCTTCACAAAAAAAACAGCGGCGGTGTCAAAAAGTGCCCCTCTGATCTCGCTTAGATGGTAGATGCCAAGACTTCTCCCACTCGATGACGGTCGGCGGGGCCTTTCCCTCCCCTGCACCCCTCCCATGCGAAAAAGCGTTTGGAAGGAGACATCGATGGATAAGACCGAATCCGCCGTTCGCATCATGCTCACCGCTATCGAGGCGCCGCTGTACGATGTCGGTGTCCTGAGTGAACGTGGTATGCTTCCGGGACTCGACGCCATCTCGGCCGCGGCGGTCCTCGACAGGCTTCCTCTGCTCAAGTACCGCAATGCCCACGGGTCGCATATCTATATTCGCCCATCTGGGGAGCATGGCTTCACCACCCTCGACGATCTCAGCGAGACCTCGCTTGCAAGACTCTCGGCAGATGGCTTCAATCCATGTGCTGTTGTCGAGACCAGCGCCGGCAACTTTCAAGCCTGGCTCAAGCACCCCAGAATATTTCCGAAGCTCCTCGGAACCTTTGCCGCGCAGACATTGGCCGAGCGGTATGATGCTGACCCCAGCGCGGCGGACTGGAGGAGGTTTGGACGGCTTCCCGGCTTCACGAACTGCAAACCTAAATACAGAAAGTCGGACGGTCTCTTCCCTTTCGTGCGCCTGCACAGCCACAGCGGACAACAGTACCCGATGGCGGAGGCCTTCGAGCGAGAGATAACGGTGCTCTGCGAGGCCCGCGAACAGGAACGCGAGGCGAGACGGTCACAAAGTTCTCTTTCACCCCATAGGGGCCCGAGGTTATCGAATCTGTCTCTTGAGCGATTCCGCACGTCGATCAAGTACCAGGACCGGCCCGCCGCCGCCGACATTGCTTTCTGTGTCGCCGCTTATGCCAATGGCATGACCGAGGACCGGATCGAGCATGCTCTTGAAGACGACTATCTCTCCCGCGATCCCAGTGTTTCCAAGCGAGCTGCTTACATCCGGAGAACTATGGAGAAGGCGAGGAGATGGGTCGAGCAATGAGCATCGGTGCTTCAAGTCCCGTTGTCGTCTTCGCTGTTGCGTTAGGATTGACTCTTCGAGTTTCTGAGTTGGTCTTGCTACTCGCGCCGCGAGGGGCGACCATCGAACAGGGCGGCTCCCTTCCGGTTTGCCTTTCTATCTGCGTCCAGCGTGCCGCGCTCAAAACACCCCCGCCCTTCGGACGCACGCTCTCTTTTCCAGAATCCGCTATGCGCCTCTCAAGAGGTGCGGACTCCTTCCCCCAGGCAAGCTGGGGTCCCCTTCCGCAGATCCAGTTCAGTCGCCTTGGGAGTGGGTCGCGACGGCACACCCTCCGGGCAAGCATGTACCGCAGACAGCGGACAAACCAAAAGAAACGGAGCCAAACACCATGTTCAACAAAGTCATCCTCATCGGCCGCCTCGGACAAAACGCAGAAGCCAAAACCGCTCAGAACAACAAAGAGTACGTTGTCCTCAACATCGCAACCCAGGAGGGCTGGAAGAACGACAAAGGCGACTACGAAACGCGCACCGAGTGGCACCGCGTCTTCGCCTGGAGGAATCTCTCGAAGTTCGCCAAGACTCTCCAGAAGGGGCAGCTCGTCACCCTGGAAGGCATTCTCCGGTATCGCGAGGGAGATGAGGTCAAAGGCACCACCTTCAAGCACCGGATCGCCGAGGTCCACGCCACCAGCTTGAAACGGCTCTCGAAAGTTGAAGCAGCTGATGATCCCTCGGATGGAGCCGGCGACGAGTAGTCCTCGCATACTCAGATGAATGAGGCCATATGGCCTCATTCATCGATCTAAATCTTACAGCATAAACACTGGCCGATTTCGAATCTTTCTCCCTCGACCGTTCTTCCTTTTTGAGCCCTTTTGACGATGACGTCGAAGGGTTTTTCTATATGTAGGCGTTACGCTTGCAGCGTCTTCGAAGCAGTTCGAAAACAGTATTCTGGACAATTTGGGGTCATGGTGGCTAAACCCTAAGCTCTCTGAACTCGGAAGAGAACCCTTAGGGGGCGCCGGCTTCGGCCCCTTTCTTCTCGGCATAGAAGCATCCTGATCCGCTGATCTTCCATTCAAGCGCTCGGTACCGCCGAGTACATGACCTACTTTGCGGCTGGCTTCATCAATGTTGGGTTTACCCCCTTCTTGAAAACTGTCTGTAACCCTGTCGTCAGCAAACGGGTGACAGCAGTAGCCATCTGGTGGGCAGATTGCTTGCCTTGCTTGAGCTTGCCTCCAGCGATGAGCTGCGCCAGGCTATGCACCAGGGACCAAGCGACCAGCATAATTGTGGCTTCATCTCCGCGAATCTGTCCTGATCGCAGTGCCTCATGCACTGCGTTATTGAGCAGACTATAGGCGCGGCTCTGCTGTGCACGAAGTAGGCCGCAGGCGGCTTCATCGTGTCTTCCTTGAGCGTGCGATGCATTCGCTCATGGCGACCGTTCTGCTGTGGCCGGCCTGCCTGAATTCGCTCATGCATGATCCCGACCTTCATCCAGCCAAGGGAAAGTTTCGACGGGCCCGAGCAGCCCGGTGCCTGCAAACGGTGCGCCATTGTCGGTTCTGATCCGTGCATGATCGGGATTCGCAAGAAGAAGGACAGCGAGGCCGAGAAGGACATCACCAAGCAGAATCAGTCCGTACTCGTCGGCTCTCGTTCGGCCTATTTTTTCGAAAGATTATCTCGTGATTTGCGGCCGGGATTCTGCACGCCCGATGTCACGCGCGACACATCCCAGGGTGCCTGCGATGGCGCGGCCAGCCATATCGTCGCTCAATCTAACTGCCCTGCACAGCGGTTGCTTGCAATATTAAGGCCGTAATGCGCGACCCCCAATATGCCGCTTCGCTCGTCCAGCGCGGAGTCGGCGGTTTCTAGCGCCTGGATTTGATCCGCGGCAAATCTGGAGATTACGTTTGATGCTTCGAGAGCGCTCCGTTCAGCCTCGACTGAAGAGAATAATGGTAGCGCCGACGGCTACCAGCAGCACCCCTGTCCAACGCGAAACGCTCACCTGCTCGCGCAGAAAGAGGGCTCCACCGAAAGCGCCGGCTACATAGCTGAGTGCCGTTACGGGAACGACAAAACTGACGTTGTAACTTGCCAGTGCGGCCAATAGCGACACGAAGGCAATCGCCATCATAAAAATGCCCGCCCACATATACGGTTGGCGCAAACCCCGGAAGACGACTTTCGCCATCTCCTTGGGATAAAAGCTGAGTGTTTCTCCTACGTCCTTCATCGCGCGCGCCACCAACATCTCGCCACCTGTTCCGGCCACGACTATCACAGTGAAGAGAAGAAATTCCCTCAAGTTAAGTCTCCTCCATCATTTCGCGAGTTGTGGTGCGAGGCGTGGTGCGGCCGACGATGAACACACCAGCACAGATGATGGCGATGCCCATCCATCGCAGAGGCGAGACCTTTTCGCCGAGGATGAGGTAAGCAAACAGCGCGGTTACTCCATAGGCAACGGATGACAGAGGCTGAACGAATGTGTAATCCGCCCACGAAAGGACCAGCATGTAGGAGATAAAAAACGCAAACAGCGCGGAGATCCCAAGCCAGATCGAGGCCGTAGCAAAAATGGTGAGCCCGGTATGCACCAAGGCTGGCGGCGACCACACCCCAAGCCCGCCCACATGCTTCATGCCTCTACGCAGGAGGACATTCCCCAGCGGGTTCGCCACGATCATGACCAGAATCAGCACGTAGGTCTTGAACCGGTAAGACTGCTGCTGCACCCCCACCTGAGCAGCGCCGGCAATCAGTTTAGTAAACACAGACTCATTCTACAGAACCGCGCCTGTCAACGCCGTTTGACTGACAGCCTGCAGGAGAGCGAATTCAGAGAACCCCTTCGATAGCCGCGGCCACATCATCACTCAATTCCTCAGCCCTCTGCCAAGCTCCTTTTATCCTCACAATCTCCAGTTCCCGCGAGGCAATTTGGCCGGCTCGTTCTGTTCGCGCGCCGTGTTGAGGCTTCGTTGGTGACTGCTGCCGAGCATCCTCCTGAAGATCGGAACGGCGCTCTTCTTGGGTTGTGCATGAGTGCAGCCGAGGCAGATCAGCCCACTGGGGCAGTGTTCTCCGGTGGGCAGGGCGCAAAGATGTGTTCCCATGTCCCGCAAGTTGCAGTTCGCTGCAAAGGCAGCCCACTCCTCCGTGGTCGGACTCTTCAGGCCATCTTCACCGTAATGCGTGTTGTACAGGCCGCGGACCGTCTTCCGATACTCTTCAATGAGCCGCGAAGGATAGAGCTTGGCGTAAATCATCACCGTGTCCGGAGAGGCGTGGCCAAGTAATGTCTGAATGATGTGCACGGGCGTGTTGTTTATTCAGATGTTCGGAGGCAAAAACGCGCCGGCAATCGTGCGGGAGGAGCACGGGGGAGAAGCCATCTGAGCGTTGAGCTCCGGCTGCTGGGATGGCGGATCCCCTGGAGCAGATACGGAGGCCGCACCGCACGCAAGGGCCATGACTGCCGCAGGACGAAGTTCAAGAAATACGGGGCGTAGTGTGTCAAGAAAACCGCCGCTCAATCCAGCAAATCAGCCCTGAACCAACTTGTTTCCGCAACCGTCCCGCCGAAACCCGCTAGGTCGCGCCCTGCGTTCGCTATCGCGATCAAAATCAGATATGTAGAATTTGCCTGAAGCACAAAACTAGTGTTATCGTTTTATCTTCGATGGTTGTCGGGAAGGATCCACTTTTTGAAGAACGTGACGGCAGTAGTATTGTGTGGGGGCAAGGGAGAGCGCCTGCGTCCACTTACTTCCGAGATTCCGAAGGCGTTGGTGCCGATCCGCGGATATCCCATCATGCAACATCTGCTGACTTACCTGGCGGGTTCAGGCATCCGGAAGTTCGTCCTGTGTGTTGGATACAAGGCGACACTGATTGAGCAGTTTGTGGAGACGGTGCGGCGTCCGGACTGGGACATTCAGTGCGTGGATTCGGGCGATGCGAGCATGAACGACCGGATCCTGGATGCGTGTAAATTGATCCCAGGGAGGGCGTTGATTTGCTACGGTGATACGATCGCAAACGTCGATTTGGTCGCGCTTGAAAGCCTGCACGCCAAATCTGGGGTATTGGCTACGATGACTGTTCACCCGCTGCGCAGTCCCTTCGGAATCGTCGAATTCAACGAAAACGCGCTTGTAACTGGAATTGTCGAAAAGCCGCTGCTGCCCTACTGGGTTAATATCGGGTTCGTTCTGGGCGAACCACGGGCCTTCGAGTATATGGAACGCAACAGTAACATTGTGGAATTTTGCTCGGCGCTATCAGGAGCAGGATGTTTGGCGGCATATAAGCACGTCGGCCAGCATGTCACAATCAACACCGCTCGCGACTTGGCGGAGGCGCAGGTGGTCGATTTCGCGACTGTAGGTGCATGATGAAACTAGCTGACACCCGCGTCCTGGTCACCGGTGCATCCGGGTTTATCGGCTCACATCTCGTGCACCGTCTGCTCAACGAGGGTGCGCAGGTGGGAATTACCGTCCGCTACGCCAATCTCATCAAGAACGTGAGGCTCACGGACTGTTGGGAATGCCTGCACATCATCGAAGCGGACCTTCGCAACCGCGGCGCTCTGGCTGCCATTGCTAGTTTTCAGCCCCAGGTCGTGTTTCATCTGGCAGCGTATAACCACGTGGGGCAAAGTTTCACGCAGGTCGAAGAATGCTTCGATGTAAACGCCAAAGGCACTGCCAACCTGCTCGACGTGTGCAGTGCGGTTCCTCGATTCGTCTATATCTCCAGTTCGGAGGTCTACGGCCAACAGGACGCTGTTCCGTTCGTGGAGTCGACGCAGCCCAGACCCATGTCGCCCTATGCGATAACGAAGTATGCCGGTGAGCTCTATTGCCGGATGAAGCAGTTGATGGCTCATAACTGTGGCGTCGTACTGCTCCGTCCCTTCAACGCATTTGGGCCCGGCCAGAGCACGAAGGCAATCATCCCGGAGCTGATTTTGAAGGCTCTCCGCGGGGAGGCGATCCTTACAACCTCAGGCGAGCAGACCCGTGAGTTTAACTACGTCACGAATATCGTGGATGGAATACTGCTTGCCGCCCTCACCGAAGAGCCATTAGACGGGCCGGTGAATGTGTGCGGTGGCGAGGAAGTTCGTATTCGCGATCTTGTGCAGAAGATCGTTGAGATGACCGGAAGCAGTTCCCGCGTGGAGATGGGCGCTCTGTCGTATCGCCCAAATGAAATTTGGCGGATGTACGGTGATTCAACTAGGGCGAGAGACCTTCTCGGATGGAAGCCCGGTATTGATCTCGAATCCGGCCTGGCGAAAACGGTTGAATGGTTTAGCCGCCACGTGTTCCAAGCGGAGGTACAACATGCTCCATAGCATAAGTTTGACGAATGGTATCAATCTCCCGATTAAAGGTGACAGACCTATGCGTGCTCTATTCCTGAATCCTCCATCTTTCGAAAAGTTCGATGGAGGCGCAAGCTCCCGTTGGCCGGCTACTCGCGAGATTGAGTCCTATTGGTATCCAGTGTGGCTCGCTTATCCTGCTGGCATGCTCGAAGGGTCGCGTTTGCTCGACGCCTCGCCACATCACATCTCGGCGGAGGAGACCATCGAGATCGCCAAAGGCTACGAGTTCCTCGTTCTATTCACCAGCACTCCGGGCTGGGCGAGCGACCAGAAGATTGCTGCTGCCATCAAACGGGCCAATCCGCAAATTCGAATTGCATTTGTTGGTCCTTCGGTGACGATTGCCCCAGACCGCGCGCTGGAGGAGTGCGACGCCATAGATTTCGTATGCCGCCGCGAGTTCGATTATTCCGTGGTGGAGTTTGCCAATGGTAAGCCGCTTGATGAGATTATGGGCATTAGCTATCGCAGAGACGGTAGAGTCGTTCATAATCAGGACCGGCCACAAGTTGAGGATCTCGACGCCCTGCCATGGGTCACTGACGTTTACGCGCGCGATCTCGACGTAACAAAATACAACGTGCCTTTCCTGTTGCATCCGTATGTTGCGCTTTATTCCACGCGTGGATGCCCCGCGCAATGCACCTTCTGCCTTTGGCCACAGACGCTTTCAGGCCACGCTTGGCGCAAACGCTCCACCGACGATGTGGCAGCGGAAATGGCACATGCGAAGGATCTCTTCCCGCACGTGAAAGAGTTCTTTTTTGACGACGACACTTTCAACATCCAGAAGGCGCGCACTATCGAGCTGTGCTCAAAGCTTAAGCCGCTCGGGCTCACCTGGTCCTCCACCTCGCGCGTCACAACTGACCGCGAAACGCTGAAGGCCATGCGCGACGCCGGATGCCGATTGCTCATCGTTGGATATGAATCGGGCGACCCGCAGATCCTCAAAAACATAAAAAAGGGCGCAACCGTCGAGCGTGCGCGTAGCTTCACGCGCGATTGTCACGATCTTGGATTGACGATCCATGGAACGTTTGTCATCGGCCTCCCGGGCGAGACCCGAGACAGTATCCGTCAGACGATCGATTTCGCCAAGGAGTTAGATGTCGAGACGCTCCAGGTGGCATTGGCCCATCCCTTTCCTGGCACTGAGTTCTACGAATACGTGAAACAGAACAATCTCATCACCATCGATGCCATGACGGACGAGCAGGGACATCAGCTTCCAAATATCATCTATCCCGGCTTGGACCGTGCTGAACTGTTGGATTGGGTGGAGCGCTTTTATGGTGAGTACTACTTCAGGCCCAAGGTGGCATGGAGAATCGTCCGCAAATCGCTTTTCGACACGGGCGAGCGGAAGCGGCTCTATAAAGAGGCGCGTGAGTTTCTGGCTCTTCGCCGTAAGCGCAAGGTGTTTGTTCGGAAGCAGGGCGCCATTTCAGGCGCAGCCCCTCGGCAAGCTGGCGGTTAAGAATCGTCGCACGTCTCATGCGGGATGGCGTTCATGATCAACTTCATTCTTCTCGTATGCGCTTTTGCAGGCATTTACCAGGTGGTCGCGCTCATCGCGTGCCTGCGGCACCTTCGTCGGCGTGAACCGGCGGCCGCTTTCACTCCACCTATTTCCGTTTTGAAACCGGTGCGGGGGCTCGATCCAGGCTTCTATGAAGCGATTCGCTCGCACGCGACGCAGGACTACGATGAGTTTGAGTTGCTGTTCGGGGTGAGTGATCCCGGTGATGCAGCGATCCCGGAAATTCGTCGCCTCCAGGCGGAGTTCCCCAGGATTCGGATTGAGCTGATCCACTGTCCGGACGCTGCGCCGAATCCCAAAGTAGCCAAGCTCACCGAGCTTGTCAAGCACGCCCGATTTCCGGTCCTACTTGTTAACGACAGCGACATTCGAGTCGAAGGCCAGTATCTTCGCTCGATTGTGCAGCCCCTCGTTGATCCCCTTGTAGGGCTCGTAACTTGCTTGTATCGTGTACATGCAGTCGATCTGCCTGGCAAGTTTGAGGCGCTTGGAGTAGCGACGGATTTCGCTCCCAGTACGCTCGTCGCGCCGCTGGCGGGAGTGAAGGAATTCGGACTGGGAGCGACGCTTCTTTTTCGCGCGGAGGACCTGAAGCGTATCGGCGGGTACGGAGCCCTAGCCGGATATGTCGCGGACGATTACCAACTTGCGAAACGGCTATGTGGTCTCGGGCTTCGAGTTCACTTGTCCAAGACCGTAGTCGAAACCTCATCGGATGAGGCCACGTGGCGGGGAGCCTGGCGCCATCAGGTTCGCTGGCAGCGTATGATTCGAGTCTCGCGCTGGGGTGGATACATTGGATTGCCCATAACGTTCGCAACCCTCTGGTCCCTGGTTGCGGCTCTTTCGGGAGCCCCCGTGTTGGCAGCAGCGATCCTGCTCACTCGACTGGCAATGGCGCTCACCTCCGGAGTCGCCGTATTACGATGCCCCATCACAGCGCGGTTCTGGCCACTGATCCCCATCCGCGATCTTTGGGGCGCTGGCGTCTGGCTCGGCGGTTTGTGCGGGAATACGATTCTCTGGCGCGGGGCCTTTCTTCGCTTGAAGCGGGATGGGCGGATTGCCAGTAACCCTCCGGGCGCTGCGACCGAATCGGCAGTATCACCTTCCCCACGGTAACAGTGACTTCAGCCAAGAACGAGAAGCCATGACAAATACAACGCGGAAAATGACCGGCGCAAGCGCCAATACCTTGCCCACCCTTTGAGGAAGCCAAGCGGCACAAGCTCGGGAGCAGTGCGACGTGCGGGCCAATAAAGCCAATTTGGGCGCGGCGGTTCTTGTTCTTGATGGCTTCAACGCCTTTAATAATTCTTGTTCAAGGATGGTTGCTTGTTTGCAGAGCCAATAGCTCGTAGTCGTTTGCGATACTCAGCACATCATCGATCGTCTGAAGGTGAGCTGCCGATCCATCAAATTTGCTTCCCTCGACGAGTGCGGGGCCTGTATGTGCCAGGTCGAAAATCCGATAGAAAGGTGATTTCGTGTTTCGCTTGAAAGCGCGCGCCTGCCCCACCATCGAAGCCGTCAAACGCTGGCGGGTTGAGGAAGAGGGTTCTCTATCAAACGATTTCTCATTTAAGCGAATCACGATGTCGGCGTGCGAAACACCATTGAAACGCCGCAGGGAGGATCAGGACCAGACAACACGCGGCAGTTGCTTCGACAAGCAGGCTTCGACGGCCCAACACATTCATTATTGCGTAACCCGCTGTAAAGCCGCCGATCAAGAACGCAGTCGTCCATGCCAGGTTGCCAACGCCCGCCATATAGAGAAAACGACGTGTTGTCAATTGGGTTGAACCAGCGGCAAACGGTACAAGAGCGCTCGGTAGCAGCGAAAACTTAACGCTAAGAATCGCTCCTATAACTCCGCGCCGGACGAGATTGACGACCTTAGGGAAATGGTCTTTAAAATACCAGGATCGCGTCGGCTTGGAAAATCTGCGCGCCGCGTACCTTCCAATACGGAACCACACGCAATCCGCGACGAACCCCGCTACAAAGACGACGAAGAATGCCCACGAGATGTTAAAGCGGCCGTTCGAGGCGAGTACACCCATAGCCACCACAAAGGGAGGCGCTGGTATGGAAACCGCGGCTTGATCGAGAAAGACGAGGGCGAAGATCAGCACGTAACCGTATGTCAGGACCAGATGAGAAATGTGTTCCATTGTGCCTCACGTCCAGATCGCTAACCGCAGGTTGTCCGAACGACTAAAGTCGCCCCCATCTTCGCGTCGATTACTTACTAGTCATAATGATCGTCCTTACAATGCGAACCGGAGCTCACCCTCGAGCTTGGGTATTCGAATATGGTAGTTGAATAATCTCCGACGCGGTCCGCCGGCAGCTTCAAAGCGGAGCAGGAGAAGCGGCGCAGCCAAGAAGCCATCACCAACGCCACGTATCCTGAGTGCCATCATTGCCGCTGTTCCCATATACGGCAAATAAAGCGCGACCTGCTCTTCATCGCGGAACTGCTACTGGCCTCGCTCGCTAACCGTAGGTTGGAGATGATCGCTCGCAGCCGTAGTATAAAAGGCGCCAGGACACAGCAGGACGGAGCTGAGGCGCTCAAATCAGAAGCCCAGATATACAAGATCGAGGCCGACGCCCTTGCCCTCACAGTCAAGCAGGAATTGTCGGCCAAGGACAGGGTAGAGCAGGCAAAAAGGGCCGAACCGAAGCGGTCTAAGTGGTAGCTGAGCTAGCTTGAGGACTCGCTCGACGTGGAGATCGACGGTACCTCCGATCTGGAATCCATGCTCGACCAACTGAGCTACACGCTCTTACCATGTCCAACGTAGCACAACTTCCGGCGCGAGGAGAGGTGGCTGGGCTACGACTGGATTTGCGCTTAAGTATAGATGTGGTGTCAATTGGGGAGGAGGCGGCAGACCTTCACGGCGGGGTTGGTGTAGGGACAATCGAGACGGGTTGGATTGAAACGTTGGAGGACGATCCAGGTGACGCCCAGCGGGACGAGAAGGTGCAGGCGCTGGGCATCGGTCTGGGTGCCGAGGCTGGTCTGGGCGGCAACTCCGCGGATCCACGCGGCGGACAAGGCGGGGGAGATGGCGGCCTCGCCTCCGTCTTTCGAATAGTCGGGGAGGACGCTGCGCTCCGCGATGGCACGGAAAGTCTGGGCGTCTTCTCCGGGGATGCCGATGTAGTTGGCGTCGATGGCGAAGAGGGCGTTTCGAGGGGTGCTGCGGCTGATCCAGAGAAATGCCTGGACCCAGGAGTTTGCTGGCGGAAGTCCGGGCAGTTCGAGGTGCAGCGAGGCTGGATAGATCTGCCGCTGAGCGTACAGCATGATGCCGCCCAGCAAAAGTGTTGCGCTGATCCAACGGAGTGCGCTTCGCTTCAGGAGTCGCCGGCCGAGAAAGGCGCCGAGACCGAGGATCATGACGATGTAGATGAGTTGAAAGATGCGTAAGGGCTGGAGGCGGGCAAGCAGGTGCGAGGCCAGGGAGGGGCGGGCGAAGAGCAGGGCGGAGGTAATGCTGGTGAGTCCTCCAGCGAGGCACATGCGAGCGAGGGAAGCGAAGGCATTGCGCCGGTCGGTAAACCTGCGCAGTCCGGTCAGGCTAAAGCTGACTAGCAGGGGGGCTATGAGGCCGAATTGCTCGTACCAGGTCCAGGAACCCAAGAACCAGTAGGAACGGGTGAGAGCGCTAGAGACGTAGCTCGAGGACTCGGGTGGGGCGATTAGTTGGATCGCAGCGGCGGCGGCAATGGCTAGCCCAGAGAGCAGGCCGGTTCGAGAGAGGCGACCGGCAGGTCTGGGGGCGAGAGTGCAGAGCAGCAAAAGAACCGCCTCGATTGCGTAAATGCCCATGAGCATGTGCATGGCACAGGCGGCAAGCAGGGAGAAGAGGCAGAGTGCGAGGCCGCAGCGACGTGCGCCGGGAGACTCGGAGAGGCTAAGCTGCAGCGTGCCGGCGAGAGCGAACAGAGCGCAAGGAGTGGAGAAGCTTCGTGCCGTGAGATTTGGGTCCATGAGCATCAGCGACGTGCCAGCGATGGGGAGCGTAAGCCAGAGGGCGAGAAGGCCCACGGCACCCGCGCGTGCGGCTGGCGCGGTAAAGCATCGCGACGCCAGCATCGATGCGGCGCAGAGGGTGAGCCAGCATGCCACCAGGTGGGCGGCGAGAAGAACCCACGGAAGGGGTAGGCGCGTGACGCGCAGGACGGTGGTCATGGCGGGGATGAAGAGAGAGAATGGCAGGTGGCCGGCGACGAATTCGGTTCCGTGCTGGAAAAGTGAGGGGTCGACGGATTGTTTAATTCCGGCCAGGTACAAGCCGCCGTCTTCGGAGTAGGGGTGGTAGCCTCCGATGATCACGGCGAGGGGCGTAAGCGCGGTTGGGAGCAGGAGTCCGAAGTAAGCAGCGCGTCGATCACGAGGATGTCTCGCTGTCAGTGTTTGCAGGGCTGATGCGAATGTTGTCGTCGTCAAGGGCTCTGGCTCCGTAAAAATGTAGAACGCCTTTGAACGGCGTGAAATGGGGTAGTATACCCGTTCTTCTGAGACCCACGTGACGAACGCTGGGTGTCTCGTCGAATCAGTTAGACCCGCATTCGTAGGAGGATTGCGGCGAAAGGGAGCGTCTGAACGCTAAGTGGTGACGCCGTAATGCCTTCGGCACACGGTGGAAGCACCGACACCTCTGTCAGCCAACCTCACTAGGTAGGAGCCGTCATGTCCGTCGAAACAATCACAGAGATAGCATGCTTCTCCATCGTCTTCGGTTCCGGCTTTCACTCCGGTTGGCTGGTTCGAGGGCGACGCGAGTAGAAGATGCGAAGGTGGAGCAAGGCATGCGGTTAGCTCGCCTTTATCGGCCCATTCGCCCTCGCGGCTTCCTTGTTCTCGCCGTATGGAACATCCCCATCTACACAAGCAGGGAAGCGGGTTACTCCCGCGCCAAAGAGGACGCTTTTTTAGGCCTGAGGACGTCATCTTGGAGTTACCTTCCCGAAGTAGTAATAAAGTGAAAAGTTCGGGAAAGCGCCCGCAATATCGTGGTTGCCAGCTGCGGTGAAAAGCACGCCGACCGACGAGACAATGCGGTGGGTGAGATTGTACTCGACAGTCGGCTGTACTCCGACTACCCCGAAGGTTTTTTGGCCGGCGGTGACGCTGGCCCGGTCAATCCGAAACGGCAATCCATCGACTCCGATAAACTCGGTCGCATAACCGAATCCGCGCTTTTCGTTGAGCACGTGCTCGAAAGCGAAACGATACTGGAGGATGTCTCCGTACCGCTGTGCGGCGCCATCCTTTGAACTCGGAATTTGGTAAGAGTAGTACACTGCCCCGGAGACACGGAATGGGCGGACGTTCTTGCGGAAACTAAGTGACTCGGTGAGCACCGGCGTCCCGAAGTGGGTCGACGGTAATTTCCCAAGCGGCGAGAATCCCCCTGGGGTGCTTGGCGTATTGAACCATGAGCTTGTGGGCAGCGCAAAATACGAAACGAGTGTGAGCGACGGTCGCCACGTGCCGGGTCGCTGAATCAGAAAGCGATATCTGAGGTCCACAGTGGTGTCGCCTACCCCTACGCCATGACTCGCCGGCTGCCCACCGCCCGGGCCTTGCCACCAAGAAACCGCTGGAATGTAAGCATCGACTTGGATCGAATTGGTGACGCCGTAGTCGAACTCGAGTTGAGGGTTGACCACACTCAAATGTTGCTGCAGCGGCTGCGTCCCGGTCGACCAGCCCTCTCCGTACTGGGCCCACCCGAATTCGCTGTAAGCGTAGGTTTTGACGAAGAACTTCCCCGGCGCGAGTAGGTCCGCCGTGGTGATGAGCTGTGGGCCAGCGGTCAGTGGATTCCAGCTACTGCGGTAGAGAGCGAGCGCAGTATTATCGGCGGAGATGGCCTGTCCGGAGCAGGGCTGCCGGCAGACCGCTACTAAGACAAGAAGAAATAGCACGAGATGGGCCAGTTTCATCATCCGCCATCCAAGCAAAGATGGATGGAATATACTTGGTGCGCCAAGCTTGTAAAGGGGGGAGATCATTGTCATTCCTTTTTGGGGGGCAATCTTTTAAGGGAATCATCCGTCAGTCGAAAAGTCGATGCTTCCGGAGCAGTCCGACATTGACAGAGTACAGAGTGAATTTGCCTTCCTCTCGGCGTCCTATCACTTTGGCGTCCTCGAGCATCCGCAGATGATGAGCAACTGTGGACGGCGCGCCACCCACGCTGGCCACGATGTCGCAAACGCACAACTCCTGAACCGCCAACAGGCCCAGAATCTTTAACCGTATTTCGTTCCCTAGCGCCTGGAAAATGCGGGCTCGTTCGGCGATGATGGCCGGGTCTTTGAGGGCTGGATGAAGCTGAGTCGCCTTCTTCTCGATCCGGCTACACTCTTCGGGTGTGCACCTTAACTTTGCCTTCACTGCAATAGACTCCTAAAACTATTCATATTTGAGCTTTGCCAACCTAGGCGGACGTGCCTGGCTGACCTCCACTGACATGCTTGCGACCACAATGCCCCGCCAACAGAAACTATCCGTAAATGCTCCAGTCACGTTGTGTCGCTCGCCTTAAGCTTGTGAGCGTTTGAAGTTGCGTATCCAGTTCTGCCGAGGTGGTGAACACTAGGCATCCTCGTCGAGGACCAGATTCCGAGGCTGCCGGGAGGCTGGGAAAGTAAGCATATTCCAGCCGATCACGAAAACTACTTAACATCTGAAGACACATTTTTTTGCCTCGCCCGTAAGTGTCGTAACCGTAGCCCTCATCAAATGGAACCTCGAAGTCATCGATCATCACTATGGCGCCACTGTTGCGGTTTAGTATCAACTCAATTTCTCCGAGTAAGGGCAAGTCCTTATTCCAATGTGCGTCCAGGTAAAAGAAAACGGATCTTCCTTGCGCAAGTGATAAATCGAACAAGCCCTTGAGAAGTTGCCTGGAGTCGGTCAGTGTGACTTCGACATTCTTCCACTTTGCCAACCGCTGTTTTGCGTATTCAAAGTATCGTCGGTTCAACTCACAGCTGTATATTCGTCCGCCAAAATTGGCTGCCATGTATTCGGTTGTGGCACCACGACATGTTCCGGTTTCTACAACCACTGAGATCTCGCAAACGTCCAGAATTTCCCGAAAAAGATCCATTCGTTTGATTTGACCGTTGAAGGGCTTCGCGCCAATCAGACGAAGCGATGGAACAGCGAGGTCAATCCAGGCAGCGAGGAGGTAGCCATAGCGAGCTAGCCATTCTCCCCTACCGCGCTCCAGGTACCGTCCTATCGATTCGGGCCACTCCGCCGCACCAGACAAGAAGGCGCAGATGCGATCCCTTGCGAAGTGTAGCGGTCTATTGTGACGTGATGGCATTTCGTGTGGCTCCCTATAAGGTATCCACCCGTGTTGGCATTGAACCGCAATGGTGATGTCGCTCCAGTCGCGCAGACGAGTATCGAGCGGCTCCGAGGATGATTGCAGAGAACGCTTACTTCTTTGAACCAAACCTAGTATATTGGTTTTGATCTAGAATGCAAATGCGCGACCAAGACGAACGGCGCTTCACCGTGCAACTCCTGCATCGGCGGAACTACCAGTTTGTCTCGCAAGCAAGCGAGGATGGCGTACCGCATGGTCAACCATACATATCCGACGAGCCGGACCCCGTGGGCGACAATGCCGGGCCGTCGACTCCGGCATTGCTTGCGACGGCATTAGGCCACTGCCTCTCCGCCGCACTAATCGAGAGTTTGCGCCACGCTCACATCGATGTGCTGGGTTGCGAAACTGAGGCCACCGCTGTCGTTAAAACGAACCCAGAAGGTTTCCCTCGAATCGATCACGTGGACGTGAAAGTCCGGCCTAGGTTGACTGCGCAGCATCCACGCATGAACAGATGCGCAGCGGTGTTTGAAGATCATTGTACGGTGACTTCGTCCGTCAAACAGGGGATCGACGTCCGAGTTCACGTTGAATGGAAAATCGAAGGCGAGGACCTCAGCACTGCCGAGTGAGGGATGCCGTAAGGAAGGCGCCCTTGGCGCCCGTCTGGAGACCAGCGCTCATGCCCAGTTCCGTGTCGGGTCTCACTCCCACGGCAACCAGAACCATCTCACAGTCCTGCTCAAACCCGTTGCTCCCGGCAACCTGGAGATGGCCTCCGGATTGAGTGATTCGCTCCGCTTCGACGGCAGTCGAGACCTTCACGCCATGTCGCCGAAGTTCCTGTTCGACGAGCTCTCCGAATTCCGTATCGACAGTCGCAAGAACGGAAGGAGTGCGACTCGCAACCGTCACCTCGATGCCGCGATGGGTGAGTGCGTCCACCATCTCCAGACCGATGTAGCCCGCACCCACAATGACAGCACGCC
Source organism: Acidobacteriota bacterium (assembly GCA_021779695.1). The sequence continues at coordinate 45,383 of JAJYAE010000002.1, forward strand.
GAGGCTTGACCGTTTCCAGATACTGATGAACTGTAAAACTGTCCCCCATGGTGTGCAGAAGGAAGACACCCGGCAGCTCAAGACCGCTTATCCGAGGGCGAACCGGCGCAGCGCCGGTGCCAATCAGCAATTTGTCATTAGGACAGCTTGAGAATGCCCCCTGCGGCATTTTGCACCGTGACCGCTTTTGAACGCGTGTCAACTCGTGTTGCACGATGTCGTCGCAACATAGAGATGCCATCGAACTCTGTTCGATGTGCGAGGCTATGCCAGTCCGGCGTCTCACCACTCAGGAAGAATGGGAGACCGCAGATACTGTAGTTAGGAAATTCATCCGCGAGTACGACGCAGACTTCAACATTTGCATCCAGTTCGCGAGCCCGCAGCGCCGCGCTGATGCCTGCGTCGCTTCCACCAATGATCACAAATCGCATGGGTGCCCTATCGCTTTCCGATGTTGTCGAGTTCCTTCTGCAAAGCGAAGCTGTCGAGCGTCGCAATAGGGAGGCAGAGAAAGAGACTGATGCGGCGATCAAGTGCTGCAAAAGCGTGACCGAATGCCCGTTCCACCTCTTGGGGCGAACCCTGCACCGCGGCCGGATCGGGAATGCCCCAATGTGCCGTCATCGGCTGTCCAGGCCATAGAGGACAAACCTCCTTGGCCGCGTTGTCACACACGGTGAAGACGAAGTTGAGCGGTGGCGAGCCGGGTTGTGAGAACTCATCCCACGACTTGCTCCGTAAACTAGATGTGTTCAAGCCAGCCTTCTCAATCTGCCGAATCGCCTCGGGACGCACCGTGCCCGTAGGATGACTCCCCGCGCTAAAGACGGAAAAGTTTGGCATTCCCTTCCGCTTCATGATCGCTTCCGCCATGATCGATCGCGCGGAGTTTCCCGTGCAAAGGAACATTACGTTGTAGTGCGGCATTAGACTTTCCTCTTCGTCGAGATTGTTCGGGAAGGCAGTTTGCTGATCTAGGAACAGCATCCCGGAGCGCAGCAGCCCCCTGACGCTAGCGACTTCGGCTTGACGGCATAGACCTTGACGCTCGCTGCAGCCTCATTTACGTCGTACTTCGAAAGCAGCTCTGTCAGGTCTTCATGGAGTGAGGTTGTCGCCGGAGCGCAGCACGCCGCTTCCGTCACCTGAAGCGGACTGTCTTTGTCCATCGCCGGGGAGCAGCAGCCCGCCTGATTTTCCACCTTTGCGTAGGCGTTCAGGTCAGCACCACTATCCACAATCTCAACGTGCTCAAAGCCAGCCTCGAGCAGCCCGTTTCGATATTCTTCGATCTTGATTGCGCCTGCGATGCAGCCAACGTACGCCGCCATGCTCTCGGCGACCGCTTCCGGCAACGCGTGTTTCAGCGCAATGTCGCTCACGGCCACGCGTCCCCCCGGCTTCAGCACGCGTGCGATCTCGCGGAACACCGCTGGCTTGTCGGGCGCCAGATTCAGTACACAATTGCTGATCACACAATCCACCGAGGCGTCGGGAAGCGGAATACGGTCAATCGTAGAGAGATGAAACTCAACGTTTGTGTAGCCCGCGTTCTGAGCGTTCGTCGTAGCACGATCGATCATCTCGGGCGTCATATCGATGCCAATTGCCCGGCCCTCCGGTCCCACCATCTTCGAGGCGAGAAAGACATCGAGGCCGCCGCCCGATCCGAGGTCTACAACCACTTCCCCGGCTTTTAAGTGAGCTGTCGCGGTTGGATTGCCGCAGGAAAGACCCATGTTGGCGTCAGCCGGAATGGACGTCAGTTCCTCCGGCGTATAGCCGAAGGCCTCGGCGACCGCTTGCACCCCCGAATGCTCATTCGACAATGAACTCTCTGCGACTGCCGCGTATTTTGAGCGAACCGATTCCAGCATTTGCTCTGCCATATTCCCTCCTCGTATCTGCAAGAACGAATATATCGATTGCCATCACATGCGTCAAGGCGTATATTGTGAATATGGCAGCAAAGGATCGCACCTTCGATATGGAGCGCTTTTTCCAGGCTCTCGGAGATAAGACCCGGCTCCGCATTCTGAACCTGATGGGGGATCAGGAGCTGTGCGTCTGCTTTTTCGTTGAGATTCTGGATCAATCCCAGCCCAAAATCTCCCGACACCTGGCCTACCTGCGTCGCGCCGGTATCGTCGCAGCCCGGCGAGATGGCAAGTGGATGCACTACCGCATCGTGAACCCGCCTAACGCAGGGGCAGCTCATCTCCTTACCGAGATTATTGCCTGGTTCCAGACCGATCGCGCCATGCTTGCGGATCGCGGACGGCTTTCCAAAGCCTGTTGCAGCCCGGCGAAATACGTCAGTCTGCAAGGAGCACCCCTTCCCATTCCCGTGTCGCTCGCCCAGGAGGCCCGATAGTCATGTCTGCCGCTCCCGCTACTCAGGGTCAAGTCTGCGCCCCCCACCAAAGGAAGAAGCTCTCGTTCCTCGATCGCTTCCTCACGCTTTGGATATTCCTCGCCATGGCGATTGGGGTAGCTGTGGGCCATTTGGTTCCCAGCACCGCCGCTTTCGTGAATCGCTTCCAGACAGGGACGACAAATATCCCTATCGCGATCGGCTTGATCATCATGATGTACCCGCCGCTGGCGAAGGTTCGCTACGAGAAGCTGGGCGAGGTATTCCGCAACAAACGCGTGCTTGGACTGTCGCTGATACAGAATTGGCTGATCGGACCGGCCCTGATGTTCGGCCTCGCAGTCATCTTTCTGCGCAGCGAGCCAGCCTATATGCGCGGTTTGATTCTGATTGGGATCGCGCGCTGCATTGCAATGGTGCTGGTATGGAATGAGCTGGCGGAAGGAGACACTGACTACGTGGCCGGATTGGTAGCCATCAACAGCGTCTTCCAAGTCCTCTTCTACAGCCTCTACGCGTGGGCCTTTCTCACCGTGCTGCCGAAATGGTTCGGTTTGGAGGGGACCGTCGTCAACGTCAGTATCGGTCAGATTGCAAAGAGCGTCGGTATTTACCTCGGAATTCCCTTCGCGGCCGGCTTCATCACTCGCTTCGCACTGATCCGCGTGAAGGGCGAAGAGTGGTACAAAACCCGCTTTATCCCGCGCATCAGCCCATTGACGCTCGTTGCCCTTCTTTTCACAATCCTCGTGATGTTTTCGCTCAAGGGCGACTTGATTGTGCGGCTGCCACTGGATGTGGTTCGCATCGCGATTCCGCTGGTCATCTATTTCTTGATCATGTTCCTCGTGAGCTTCTGGATGGGCAGGCGTCTAGGAGCTGACTATGCTCAGTCGGCAACGCTGTCCTTCACTGCGGCAGGCAACAATTTTGATCTCGCTATCGCCGTCGCCGTTGCGGTCTTCGGCTTGAACTCCGGTGAAGCATTTGTCGGTGTCGTCGGCCCGCTCATCGAGGTTCCAGCGTTGATCGGCCTGGTCAATGTCGCATTCTGGATGCGCAAGCGCTATTTCGCCGCTGCCCAGCAGGCCTTCGAAGTCCGCCCGGTGGAGGACGCGCCTTAGGAAATCGGCGCTCGCGAAGAGGCTGTGGCGTAATTGGCGTCGTGCGTCCGCTTGGCATTTGTTGAATTGTGCTGCCTCTGGCTATCGGATCAGACCCCCTTGACAGACGAGTGACCAAGCTCCTCACAGTCCCAAATTGTCATTCACAGCAACAGCTAGATCTTGCTCCGACCCAAGATATCGCTCCGTAGTCTGGATAGAGCTGTGGCCAAGCAAGAACTTAATCTGTTCAAGGTCGCCACCATTCTTGCGGCATAGCTTTGCACAAGTTCGGCGCAGATCGTGCGCGCCGAAGTGTTCGATCCCAATCTCCTTTGCACACTGCTCAACGACAGACCAAATGGCCCAGTCGCCCAGCTCGTCGCCGATCACTTTCCCGCTCTTCGAGAGCGGTCGCAGCAGACGGCCTTTCTCAATCTTGGCCGCTATCATCCAGGCGTCGATTGCTTGCTTAACCCATAGCGGAATCGCCACCGTACGAATCCGGCCGCCTTTGCCGCGCAGATCGGCCACCACCCACCGGCCCTCGCGCAGCTGGATGCTTTCAATATCCAGGCTGGCCAGCTCCTGCCGGCGTAGAGCGCAGCCCACTAATAAGGATAGGATCACGTAATCGCGCTTTCCTTTGAGCGTAGAACGGTCAGGGACGGTCAGCAACTCCTTGGCCTGGTCCCGCGTCAGCCAGTTCCCTAGCCTGGTTCCCTTCTGGGGAAGGTTGGGAACGCCGGCGAGGTTTGCGGCCTCTTCAGCGTCGATGATTCCATTGCGCTGCGCCTCGCCGACGAGCTTGCGCACCGCGGACAAGCGAACGTTGACAGTCGATGCGCTCAATTTCTTCTCCAGCATGGCGGCACGATATTCCATGAGGAGAGCGCGAGAGAGCCCCTGTGAGCGATTCGCGCACAGGGTAAACACCTCGTCCAGCGTTTTGGCGTAGTTTCGCTTGGAATGCTCGGAGGCGACAGAGTTCAGCACCATCTCCCGCAAGGCCCGAATTGCGGCGCTGCGATCGAGCTGCGCGTCCCCCGACGAAGGGATGAGAGCCAAGGAGGAGCTCATAGGAGCCCACCGTTACCATGACTATGCAAATCCCAATTTGGCAATGGGCCATTGCCAAATTGATCGGGCCGGACGATTCCTCGTTCCCCGTTGATACGGAAGGTTTTATTCCTCATCGGGCGCTTCCTTCCGCAAGCTCTCCATCTCCGACCGGAGCTTGTTGACGACCTCCTGCAGGTCCTCAACGGTGGGCAGCTCCTCCCGCATGGGCGCCGGAAGCTCTCGGGTCACGTGATAGGTCGAGACGCCGATCGGCTGATTGATGGTCTCCAGAGCGAATTCCACGATGGGACCGCTCCGGCTCTCGCAAAGGAGAACTCCGATGCTCGGTCCTTCGACCGGCGTTCGCATCGTGCCGTTCACCGCCGCAAGGTAGAAGCCCAGTTTGCCGGCATGTTCGGGCTGGAAGGCACCTACCTTTAATTCGAAGACAAAATAGCGGTGCAAGCGAACGTGGTAGAAGAGCAGGTCGATATAGAAGGTCTGCCCGTCCACGGTCAACGGCACCTGACTACCCACGAAGGAGAAGCCGCGGCCCAGCTCCAGGAGAAGGTCGCGAAGATGCGTCAACAGCCCCCGCTCGATCTCCCGCTCCTTCGCAGCCTCGGTCACAGTCAGGAAATCGAAGTTGTAGGGGTCTTTGAGGATCTTCTCCGCCATATCCGACTCTGGAGGCGGCAGCTCTCGCTGGAAGTTGGTTAGTGCCTTCCCTTCCCTCTCGTGCAGGCCGCTCTTGATCTGAAGAACCAGGACATCCTGACTCCAGCCGTATTCGAGCGCTGCCCGCAGGTACCACTCTCGGGTAGGACGATCCTTGACCCGGTCCAAAACCCTCAGATTGTGGCCCCAGGGCAATTTGGCAATGAGCGATTGCAAAATCTCCGGCTCCGGCCAAGCCTCGGCCAGAGCACGCATGTACCGGAAGTTCCGGGGGCTGAAGCCTTCGACACCGGGGAACTCAGCCTGCAGGTCATGAGCTAAACGCTCATTGATCTTGCTTCCCCACTCCTCGGTCGCAAAACGCTGGCTGAGATCCCGGCCGATCGACCAATAGAGGAGGACGAGCTCGTGACTGACAGCGAGGCCGGCGCGCACCTGGGCGGCCCGGATACGTCCTTTGAGCTCCTGGAGCAGCTCCTGGTAGCCGGAGGGTAGCTGGAGGCTGTTTTCCACGAAATTAGCCTAGCACAATAATCAGCAACGACAACCAGCATTATCGTGGGTAATCTCTGATGTTCACACGGAGGGTTTTCAGCAGGTGTGCCAATAATCCCGGTATCCTGAAAGTGCCAGAAAGTTGAGGTTTTGATGGCTCGACCCGTCAAATGGTCCCGCGATCTGCACTCCATCCGGGAGCGCGCTGCCAACGCGCGTACCGAGACCTGGGGCCGGGTGGACATTGAGCGGCTCTTCGACGTTGGTCGCGCCACTGCCCAGACCCTCATGAAGGCCATCGGAGAGGTCCAGCCGGTCGGCGGAGCCCACTTCGTCGAACGTAGTTCCCTGCTCAGCTTCCTTGAGGCCATGATCGACGCGCCGGATTTCGACCAGGCGCTTCGTGCCCGAGTTCGTGAAGCCGAGGCACCCCCCTCTCCTAAATCGTTGAGAGTCGCTTTGCCTTCGGATCTCCGCAGCATCATGGTAAGGGACCTACCGAAGAACATCTCCCTTTCGCCAGGGCGACTGGAGATTACGGCCGATTCTGCAGTTGCCATGCTGGAAAGTCTGGTGCTCCTCGCGCAGGCTATGCAAAACGACCTCGGCCAAGTGCAAGCGGTCCTGGAGCCCCCCTCCGCCCCGCCCGTCGTAGAAGATGACGACCTACGCGCGTTCCTCGCGGAGCTGCGAAGCCAGCATCAAGGCTAATCAGCAACACCTGTCCAGACGATTCGCGTAGAGGTAGCGATTCGCTTACAGTGAGTCATTCGCTGACTGGAGGTGTGAGTGAACCGCTCATAGGGCTGGAAGCGAACCGCTTATTGGAGGTGTGAGCGAGTCGCTTATTGGACCTCTAAGCGACTCGCTTATGCTTAATAGATAAGGGTTTAGGTAATTTCTTTAGAAAAGAAAAATAGTAAAAAGAGAGATTAACGACGACGACGTTATCTCTTTTGTCCTGACTTCACAAAATTGCCCCTGTTTCCTAAATAGGTTCACCTTGTCATGGGTTTGTACTTTCGGCTAGTTTCACACAGCCTGACCGCTTACGATCACATCACGATGTCTCCACGCAAAAGGGTACGCAAATCTGACAAATTGCTGACTTCCGAGGTTGCCTCTGTGCTCGGCATATCGCAGCGCACGCTTTTGCGCCGGCTAGCTGCCGGTATTTGGGAAGAACCGATGCGCGACCCAGAAAATAATTACCGGATGTGGCGTCCGGCTGAGGTTCAGAAATTACGTGAGGAGCTGGAAAGAGAGAGACGATGAGCCTCAGAATTGTGATTTCAAATCAGCGCGGCGGCGTCTCAAAGACAACGACCACGACGACACTTGCGAGAGAATTTGCCGATCGCGGTAAACGCGTCCTTGTCATCGACACGGACCCGCAAGGGTCAATCAGCAGCATTCTCAATCTCAAGCCAGAGTACGGCCTCTACAACTTCGTTATCGAGCGCCTGATTTTCGACGACTGCATTGTCCGGGTTAACGAGAATTTGCATGTCATGTGCTCCAACCGAGAGACAACGAAGGTGGAGACGATCCTGATGGGGAATGTCGCCCGGGAACACGCATTCACCCAGATATTCTCTTCAGTCGACAAAAACTACGATGTCATCCTCATCGACGTAAGCCCTTCAATCACGCTACTTCAAACGTGTGCAATGGTTTACGCTGAGCGCGTTTTGATCCCCATTGGCATGGATACCCTTTCGTTCCAGGGCGCAATGGCCTCGATTGAGGCCGCGAAGTCGCTCAACCAGCTCCTCCGTTCAAGCATTCAAACGATTGGATTGCTTCCAGTGATGGTGGATCGGCGCCTTGCGATGACAACCACAATCATCGACGGGCTAAAAGGCTTGTCCGAGGGGATGTCGATTCCCTTGCTCAACGCCATCCGAACCGACCAGTCAGTCACCAAAGCCGCTCGCGCCGGCCAATTCCTGATCGACTACGACCCAAAGTGTAAGGCGATCGAAGATTACAAGCGTGTGGCAGATGAGATTCTCGAGATACTCAAGGACTAACTGAATGGCTGGGCAAGCGAAACAGACAAGCCGAAATCGCAAGATCGAGCCACTTAATTGGGCCGAGGCTGCGAATTCGCCTGCCTTGAAAGGAATGATGTCCTTCCTCGATATAAAACCCGAGGAAGTTCGTAGTGGACATTTCAAGGATGTGCCGAACGGTCTTGATTCACACGTCGACCCTATAGGCGATTCGCGTACAGGTAGCGATACGCTAATAGCTACAATTGAAGATAAGCCGATTGCTCCAAAAGCAGTCATCGAGATGCGCCCTATACGAGCATCGGCCGCCACTTCCTTAGCTGTGAGTCCCGAACACTCCCCTGTCAGCGATGCGCCCCCTGTGAGCGATCCACTACCTGCTAGTGACTCACTACCTGTCAGCGATGTGCTACCTGATAGCGACTCGCTACCTGTAAGCGTTTCGTATCCTGTAAGTAATACGCTGCCTGTAAGCGAATCGTCGCAGGTCGCAATCAATGTTGTACGTGGTTCAGTTCCCTCTCAGAATCGAAAAATTAGGAAGTGCAGGCTTTCTCAGGATGCGCATTCAGCAGGCGAAGAGACCCTCTATCGAATTCTTTGGGAAGAGGGCAAGCCAGTGTCGGCGAACCCCCTGGGCTCCCGTACCGTTCGCATTGGATATGCCGAGCTCGCAAATCGGGCCAGAATGCATAAAGCTAATGTACGGCTCAACTTAGCGAGCCTTACGGCCAAGCTCGCCATTGAACAGAGTGGCGATTTCAGCAGTCGCGACATGATCGCCAAGTCTTACAGAGTCCTGTCGTACAAAGAAATCCTTGAGCGACGCCGGGCGGCGGGTCTTGAATATGTTATCCGCCAAAAAAATGTCATCTTCGTTACACCGACTGGAGTACCGATCGAATTGCCTGGTCTCCCACAAGCAAAGAAGGGAAAGAAAAACCCGGCATACGATACGCGGCCTGTGAGCGATGCGCCTCCTGTAGGTGAATCGCTACCTGATAGCGATACGCGTACAGGTAGCGAGAACGGATTTGATCTTCAAGCGGATGATATGGCTTGCGTTTCTAAGGCGATGAACACGTACTGGACCGTTGATGATGCGGCAACGGATCAGCTCATCCGAGCTTGCAGGAAGATCCGGCCGGATGCCGAGGCGGAAGAAATAGCCTACTTCGTTCGAGAAAAGCTGGAACTCACGCGCACCAATCGAAACATCACCAATCCAATTGGACTGATTCTGGCTACGGTACCGCAATCATTCAGCGGATATTCTTTCGACACATTCCGCCAGCGCCGTCAAGAAAGTAAGAGACTCGCGGAAGAGGAGAGGCTTCGAAAAGAGGAAGACGACCGGAGGATGAGAGTGTGGATGATTCGACATGCACGGGAGACGCTGGCGAATCCAAATGCAAAGGACAAGCAAAAGAAGGAAGCCGAAGCAATCATTGCTATGTACTCACAACCCGAAACAGAGAGTAATCCGTCGCCGGCAATGCAGGACGCGACCCTGTAAGCGTTTCGCTTAAAAAGTGGGGATTATCCTGGATTTGATCGAATTTACGCGGGGAAGTCGTCGTAACACAAACTTGTGTATCGTCAACTAAAATGAGTCGATGCTGAGTTCCCCCAGGGCCAGGAAAATTGTAGTAGGAATCGCAATTTTGGTCGGCGCATACTTCTATGCAGTCCCCCCCCATCACTCCTTCGCTCCCCCAGAATCCGCAGAAGGCTTGCTCGAAAGGGCAGATTCCCTCGCGTGGGGTAATCGTTGGACGGACGCTCAGCCTTTGTACAAAAAAGCGCAGCATCTCTTCGCCGCTCAAAAGCAGACCTCAAAGGCGTTGTATTCGCAGGTTAGCCAAATGCCACCCGACGAGTCGGGAAGCATCAGGGACAAGATCGTCCAACTGACCGAGGACCTAAGAAGGCCTGAGGCAGAAGACGCCGAAACCCGGCTCCGCATCCTCACTATTCGTGGGATGCTGGAGACGAATTACGACGCGGCGCAAGCGCGATCCACTTGGGAACAAGTAAAAACACTTGCATTGAAGCAGGGTCATTTAGCACTTGCCACGAGAGCTGAAGGTGAGCAGGGAATTGCCGCTTTCATCCTGGGCGACACAGAGACGGCAAAAAGGCAGGTAGTTCGAGCTTGGGGGCTATCCAAAGTCGAACGCGATCCCGCCGCGACCGTCCGGTACGCAAGCGTCTTTGGAGCTGGACTCGTACAGCTTCATCGCTACAAAGAGGCGCTGACGCCGCTCGATCAGGCGATCAAGATTGCGACCTCGAATCCCGCCCTCGCATACCCAACCATCGCCGTTTACGCAAAAATCGACGCGCTCGCGGGCTTGAAGCAGTACGATTCAGCGTTGGATCTTGCCAACTCATCTCTTGCACGGCTCCAAGCGACACTCTACGAACAACACAAGTCGCAGGTCTACATCTCGCGTGGCTCGATCAACAGAGGACGAGGAGATTGGGACGCGGCCATTTCTGATTACAGAAACGCAGTCTCAATTTCACAAAGAACCGAAAACTATCGCGGCATAACCGATGCAGGAGGGTTGCTCGCCCAAGCCTACGAACACACAAGCGATCTTCCAGCAGCGTTGAACGCGATCAACGCTGCGATTGACGCAAATACCCACATTCCCGACGAGCTTTATCTAGTTCCACGAAATCTCGCCATCAAAGCAGAGATCACCGGGAAGATGGGCCACGCTGAGGAAGCAGACGCCCTTTATCGCAAGAGTGTCGCCCTGGTCGATGCAATGATCCAGCACGCCGCGACAACGAACATCGAGCGCTACTTGCTCGCGGAGATGAGCGATGTGTACTCGGGCTATTTCGGATCTCTTTGCGCCCAGAAACACTACGATCAAGCATTGCAAGTGCTGGAGAAAGCACGGGGCCGTATCGAAACTGAAGCCCTTGAACACCACACTAGCCAACCCGTTCATCCGCCGACACCGGAAGAGAGGGAACTGACCGAGCTAAACGTGGCCCTAATCAACACAGACGACCCTGCTAGAAGGGCCGCGCTCACGAGCGCGATCTACAACACAGAGCTGAGGATTAGTCCCAGCGCTCTAACGCAGCAGACCATAGCGCATCCGGTTTCTCTGTCAGAGCTTCAGCGTAGCTTAGGCTCAAACACTCTCCTCATCGAGTATGTTCTCGCGGAACCAAACTCCTATGCTTTCGCAATCGCCCGCGAGACTGTGACACCCTACCGCCTGCCGTCTAAGAGTGTCATTGAGACAGACGCCAACCATTACAGGAAGGAAATTCACGATCGGAAGGAAGATCGAGCCCTCGCACAGCAGCTCTTTTCAGAACTGTTGGAGCCTATCAAGCAGTACAGTGACAAAGCAGACCTTGTGATTATTCCCGATGGTTCGCTCCATCTCCTGCCATTTTCCGCGCTCGCTGACAGCTCTGCTTACGTGCTCACGACACATACGGTTGATGTAGCGCCGTCGTCCACGGTCTACGAGATGCTGGAAAGGCGGAGTGAAAGCAAGGAAGCGGTTGACATGCCATACATCGGTGTCGCTGCCTGGACCCAGCCGGCCGACACCCGGAATCCTATCCTCAGAGCCATAAACGGACCTCAACGCAGCCAGCTTATTCCGCTTCCAGACAGCAGAAAGGAAGTCGAGACAATTGCGGAGGACCTGCCACATCCAAGCACGATCCTGTTAGGAGCGGACGCCACGGAATCGCGTTTCAAACAGGTCTCAATGGACAGCACGGAGGTTGTACACCTCGCTCTCCACGGATACGCCGACCTGGACTATCCCGACCGATCAGCGTTGGTCTTTGCGCCAGAGCAATCGAACAGCACCGAGGACGGCTTGTTGCAGGTGCGCGAGATTCGCGGCCTTCATCTAAAGGCGAGATTGATCACCCTCTCAGCTTGCAATACTGGAGTTGGGCCGGTCGGAGAGGCCGGAGTTGCAAATCTAGTGAATGCCTTCATCGAGGCAGGAGCGGATTCCGTTGTATCGACGCTTTGGGAGCTGGAGGACCACACGACCGAACATCTAATGGCGCAGTTCTACGCGAAACTCGCCAACCACGAAAGAAAGGTGGACGCCCTCCGCGCAGCTCAATTGGAGCTGCTAGACAAGGGGGTGGCGCCGTACTATTGGGCCAGCTTCCAAGTTGTAGGAGACCCCAACGGCACGTTGTGAGGTGTCGGATGATTGTCGGGAGCGGCGGGAACATTGGGACCCAGTAGAGCGTAGGTAGCAGATGAAGGAATGGACAGCCCTATGCCTCGGTGCAGTCGTCTAGCTGGTTCTATGTTGCTCGCTTTCCTCTCAGCTCCTCTTTATTCGCAAAGATCGGCCGTTTGGAAGGACCCATCGCCACACATCGCGCGATTTGTAACCGTCGACAAGGGCGTTAGGCTGGAAGTGCTCGACTGGGGCGGTTCCGGCCGGCCGATAGTCCTTCTGGCGGGGGGCGGGAATACGGCCCACGTTTTTGACGATTTCGCGCCGAAGCTCACGACCCACTACCATGTTTACGGCGTTACCCGGCGTGGATTTGGCACGTCCGGTTATTCAGCAACGGATGATCCGGCTGACCGTCTAGGCGACGACATAGTGGCAGTTGTTGACGCTCTCAAACTGAAGAGACCGATCCTGGTGGGACACTCAATCGCCGGGGCGGAATTGAGTTCGGTTGCAAATAGCCATCCGGACCAAATTGCGGGCCTGGTCTACCTCGATGCCGCATATTCTTATGCCTTCGACAATGGCAAGGGAACAAACATCATGGAAATCCAGAAACTCCAGGGTCCTCAACCTCCCCCACCTAGTGGGGCGGATTTGGCCAGCTTCAATGCACTAGGGAAGTATTTTCAGCGTGTGAACGGATTCCGATTCCCCGAAGCAGAGCTCCGCCTGCAACGTGAATCGTCGCCCGACGGCGAGGTTGGAAAACAGCGGGATCTTCCCGGTGGTGCCTTGTTTATGCCACTTATGATGGGCACGAAGAAGTACACCCATATTCCAGTACGCGCGCTTGTCATTTTTGCGAACCCGCACAGTCAGGGAACCTGGGTTGACGACAATAGGGATCCTTCCGTGCGGACAGCTGCCAACGCTTATTCCACCGCATTAGTTGCTTTAACGGAAAGACAGGAGAAGGCCGTGGAAAATGGAGTACCCACGGCGCATGTGGTCACTCTGCCGGGCGCAAATCATTATGTTTTTCTGTCAAACGAGGAAGACGTACTGCGGGAAATTCGTGGCTTTCTTGTCGGACTGCCTTAGCAGCTTACGGTAACAGCCAATGCGCTCACGGAAGGTTTGGGCGGGCTAACTGGGCAAAGATGCTTATATCGATAGTTCGGTGCTCACGGTTTTCAGTGCCGTATCGAACTGCCGATCGTTGCCGTATCTTCTGTCCTGCCAATCGAATTCGCTGATCACATCAGGTTCAAGCGGGCTACCCTCAAGAGCAGTGCCTCTCCATGTGTAATAAGCCCCCGTCGGCAGCGCTAGCCGAAAGCCGTGTCCTACTTTTACCGAGGTCGCAGACAAGAGCCGCCCGGCCGTCTTTTCACCAACAATCGTCGCGAGCTTATTTTCCTTCGCAAAAACGGTGACCATCTCAGCAGCGCTCGCCGTGTGGCGATCCACGAGCAGGATGATGTTGCCGTGATAAGACTTTGGCCCGAAACCCTCAGACTCCAAAACGATCGGAGATTTCGTGATGAACGCGGGCAAATAGCGCAGACCCAGGAGCCAGAGGAAGCGTGTTGACGACGGAATCTTGCCCAAGCGCGGAAAGGAGGCTTTTATCGAGGATAGATCACGTGTTGCCCAGCGCTTATCGGCAGCGTAACCGACCGGCACTCGGTCTGGAGTCAATAGACTCATCAGGCGTAGCGCTCCGGCGCCACCGCCTGTATTACCCCGAAGGTCTACGATGAGGCGTTCGATATTGCCGAGCTCAGCAATGGCGGCGGACATTGCGTTCGAGACTTCGACGCCGAGCATTCCTGGGAACATGGCGACCTTGAGGTAGCCGGTACGGTCGCTCAGTTTTTTTGACTGAACAAGGGTAGGCTCAACGAAATGGAGTTTCTTACCCTTTGGCCTGGACACATTGACTACGACGCTCCTCTCCTTTCCATCGTTTGCAACGATGTCAAGGTTTGAAGTCTTTCCCATCGGGAAGACCGGGTGCTCAGGCGGCACTATTTCTTTGCCGTCAACCCGAAGGAGGATGTTTCCCGGCTCAACACCTGCGACGGCTGCAGCTCCTCCGTCGTGCACATCTTGAAAAATCCATCGTGTGCCGTAGGCTGTTTCGTCAGAGAGGTACGTTGCGCTCAGTGCCGCCCGACTTGATGTCCGCCGTGCAGCTCCGTGGAAAAAACCCAGATGCGAAGTTTTGAGCGTTTGCAGCAGATCCATCATCGCTTGCTCGAAAGCGTCAGCCGTAGCCGCGGATTCAATTGTGGCGCGATGGTTCGCGACCGCGTTCTGCCAGTCTTGCCCGAGGAGTTCCGGTTTGTAGAATTTGGATTCGAGAGCCTTCAGAACACGCTCAAGAACATCGTGTCTCGCTTTGTCCGTCAGGCCCGAGGGGGTGCTAGGGGGAGTATTCGTATCCACATCACTATGATGCCGCAACAGGGGTCATTTGATCTTCAGCGGATAGTAGTACGTGCCGTTATCAGTGCCCCGGACCGTCGCAAGGAAATAGGCGCCTGGCTTGGCACCTCGCAGATCGAGCGTTACATTCAGCGAGACCTTATCGCCGTCTCCTGCGACAGCGTTCCCCGTTCCCGATGCGACGATTTGGCTACCAATCTTGTCGGTGGACACATTTACTTTGTAGCTTCCCGCTTCACTGAAACGGGGCAGCACTACCGACAGGTGGACGATTGCCGCTGGCAATGAAACCTCTTGCAGCGGGGTAGTGTCGTCGTCGGCCCCTCTCAAGGTTCCGCTATTGAATAGATCGACTGCGGCGTTGACTGGTTGGGACGAGGCAAGCCGGGTGCCAGGAACGTTCGCAGAATGGTAGTGCCTGAATGCGAGATATCCGCCGCCACACATCAATATCAGAGAAGCCGCCCAAGCCAAAGGAACAACCTTGAAGCGCTTCGTGACTTGCGCAGCAGTAAGAGGCCCAATCTCGATAGGTCCAGAAGCACTATCGCTAGGGCGCAGATCTGCGGTGGCCTTCGATTCTTCCCAATCCAAGCGGTAATGCCGGTACTCGCCATAGCACTCAGAACAAGAACCAACATGAAGGCGGGCAGGATGGTCTGTGGGTAGCCTATCCTCAGCCAGTGCTTCTATCGTTTTGTCGTCAGGACAGCCTTTTCTCTCGGGATTCGGAAATGTTTCCTGAAGGAAGTCCTTCATCAGATCCGGGTTCAATGACGATCTACCCTTTCGTCTCGCAAAATTGTGGTGAGCCGTGGCCCGGATCATCTACTCTGCGAGCACCACTTAGTGTGGAAGCTATGCGCTCTTTGACGCGCTGGATGGCTTTCGCTGCGGCGGGGTAACTCGTTCCTAATGCCTTCGCGACAGTTGCCGGGCTCGTTTTGTCTTCCAGGAGCAGAACGAGGATATACCGATCTCGTTCGTTCAGCGTTGCCTTTAGTTGTTCAAAGAGTATTTTACGATCCACCGCACCCTGGAAAGACCCACTCAGACCGCCGATGCGTTCGAGGTCGCGCCCAATTCCGGCGACTTCTTCCTTAGCCGACCCACACTTCATCCAGTCGTGGACCTTACCTTTGAGGGCGGCATAAGCGTAACGTTGCGGGGAAACAATGGTTGTCACTCGTGCTTGCATAGTGAGCGCTACTTCTTCAGCCCAATTCGCAATCATCGCGGAATCGATTTGCGGGTAATCTCGCAGCACCCAACGAAACGACCGCTCTACGGCGGATTCGACCTCTGGACAAACAACCGTGCCGGCGGTGTCGACGAGATGTAGTTGAGCCCGAAGCATTGGCATATCAACTCTGCGGATAAAAAATGCGCAATGGTGTCAAAAAGTGCCCCTCTCATCTCGCTTAGAGGTTAGAAGCTACTTTACTACGTGCCTGTTACAGATCGCCAAAACCAGTTGTCAGGAAGGGAGAGCTATTTCTTTGAGGATTTTGAGCGCGACTCGCCACCCTCGACCAAGCCAAGACCGGCAATCAGTTTTTCAACGGGCATTTGAAACACCTCGGCAATCCGTAGCAGCGTCGGCACTGAGAGACCATCGCCTTTCTCAATGCGTTGTATCTGCGTCAGGTGGAATCCGTGCTGGATAACAAGCGCGCGCAGGGTCAGCCCGCGCTCCTTGCGCAACTGCTTCACTCGCTTACCTAAAGCTGCTGAGAACTCTTTGTAGTCGTATCGCAGCATGGATTCGTCGTTGATGTGAACCTCGCGCAAGAAGATGAGAGCACATCGCAACATCCCGGCATAGCGATCTCTGCAAAATCTTAGCAACCTCCATTGCACACACACAAATGTGGAGATGGTCGCTTGTGTCCATGTACACAACATTGTGGGTATCACAAGTGTGTTGACACGGCGCGACGGACTCGCTATAAGTTGTGCATGGTGACACAAGTTTGCGGTACCACAATAACGTGTACACGGCGGCGGATTGTACCGCGTGGCGATAGGGTTGCGGACCGCAAAGCCCAATGCGAAAGGAGGACAAAAAGCCGCTACGTGAAGGCTCTTCTCAGAGCACAACCCATTTCCTTTACCCCCAATTCGTTTCACAAGGAGAAAACTTTGATGAAGTCACTCGACTCACGCCTGGCACATCGTTGGGCTCAGAAAATGTCCAAGCAAAACCTGCGGACGTTCGCGCGAAACATTGCACCGAGTCTGCTTGCCCTTTCACTCACCTCAATCGCTCACGCTCAAGGCACGGTTGATTTTTCCGGTGCTACGACCGCAATGAACTCCTTCAAAACCTTCGCAGAGTACGCAGGAGCCGTCATCTGCTTCGGATGCCTCATCTGGGCTGGCATTCGGATGATGAGTGGTCGCTTCCAAGATGCGATCCCCGGTCTCTTTGGCGCGCTCTTCGGTGCCGGCGTTCTCGGCTGGGGCGCGGGTTGGATCAGTTCTCTCACTGGCCAGTCCGTCACGCAATAAGGAGCGCCACCTATGGCAAAACGAGGGGAACCATTACCGATCAATCAGGCGATGAACAGATCCAGAGCAAAGCTCGGCCTGGAACTGCCGACGTGGATGGTTATTGTCTTTTTCTCGATAACGGTTTTCCTCGTTGGCTTTCGCATTCTGGCCCTCATCAGCTTCCCCATATTGGTAGCTGCTGCATGGCTCATCGTTCGCAAGCACCCAAAGATGTTCCAGCTTTGGGGCCACAGCCTTTTCCAGAAGCCCTACTATGACCCCCGAAAAGAACACTGAACTCAGACGCCACATGCCCTGGTACGCGAAGGCTGGAGCCGGTTGCAGCATTGTGCCGATTTCACGTTTCGTAACCCCGACCATCTTCGCCCTAAAAACAGGCGGCTATGGATGCCTGTTTTCCCTTACCGGCGTAGATGAGGAGAGCTTAACCGATCAGGAACTCGATGCGCGCGTACGCTCCATCGACGGATCGCTGCGCGGCCTTCCTGATGGCTCCTGCCTCTATCAGTACGCGCGTGTTCTCTCCGGTTTTGATATTCCCCGCCAAAATAAGTACAGCGATCCAGTGACAGAGACGTTCGTAAGTGACCGCCTCACATTTCTGGAGAACGCCGCGGGGTTTCGCACAATTGCTCTGCATTGGTGCCTCACATTCGAGCCGTCACAAAACAATCCATTTGCCCGGAAGCCCAATGAGAAGGCAGAAGACCGAGCGCGGATGCTGTCGAGTCTTCACAAAACAGCGACGATTCTGGAATCCCATCTACGCTCAACAGTCGGTTTGCGACTGTTGGAAAAAGACGAGGCGTTCCCATTCTTTTCCTATCTCTTCAACCTTGAGCCTTGGTGTGAATACGACCGCCTCCAGCGTGATACCGGAGTAGACCGGCAGATCGTAAAAAGCCCGCTGTCCTGGCACAGCGATCATCTGCGGGTAGGGAAGCGGTATGTCCAGATGTTCTCCCTTATGAACAGTCCTGAGATTTCAAGACCGTGCCAATTCTCCGGCCTGATGGCGCTCGACTGCGACAGTGTTCTATGCACGAGCTGGAGGCCAAAGTCCGCCGCTGCCGCAAGATCTGAGATTTCGGCACAAGAGAAGTTTATCTCCTTTTTCAAAGTGGGAGTTTTCGCTCGCGTGATGAGCGGTAAGGATACTGCTTCGCTAGACACAGGGGCGGGCGCAAAGGCCGCAGAAGCCAGCGTAGACGACCTAAGCGAAGTAATCCGCTCGCTGGATAAAACAGCGCAAGGTGAGTTCACCATGCGTTTGTTGCTCGCCGCCAAGAGTCCAGAGCAATTACGGGACACGATCCCGGCCGTTCACCGCCTATTCGTCGATGCTCGCGCTCAAGTAATGGAAGAGACGCTAGGGAATCTCTCGGCGTTCTATACGATGTTTCCGGGCAATCAGAAGTTCAATGTCTTTCCGCTATGGCTCGGGGAAAATCACCATGCGCGTATGTCATCGGTCTTCGCCCCGCACATCGGGCACCCGTACTCAGAGGACCTAGACGCCGAATATCTCAACATTTTCGAGACCCGTACCCGGACGCCATTTTTCCAAGACGTGTACGTGAATGGTGTGCGCGTCATGCTGATATTAGGGCCAACCGGGACGGGGAAATCTGTTCATGCCAATCAAATGCTCGCGCTGGAGCGCAAGTACAACGGCTTTACTTACATCTTTGATATCGGCGGCTCTTATGAAAGTCAGGTAGAGCTTTACGGCGGCAAAGTCACGCGAGTAGGGAAGGACGGTCCTCGCGTGAACCCGTTCTCCCTGGAGCCGACCGAAAACAACACAAATTTCCTGTACTCGTTTGTGAAGCTGCTGCTAAGCAATGGCGGCGCAGAGCTGAGTCCCGAAGACGAGGACGTGATCCACAAGTCGGTGCAGGGCATGTATCACCTCGAAGCGCACAACCGACGCCTCTCCAATCTCGGCCTGCCGAAACACCTAGACCGTTTTATGGCCAAGTGGGTAGGGAAGGGCGTCTACGCGGCGATCTTTGACAACGTCGACGACGAGTTATCGCTTGCGCGCGTCCAGTGTTTCGACTTCCAAGGAGTAAACAACAGCCAGTATGCGGACCTCATTGAGCCGCTGATGGTCTGGATACTCCGCCGTATTGATGATGTGCTTTACAACCCCGCGAATCTGGGAGCCCCCAAGCACGTTCTCATCGAGGAGATTTTCTCCAGCATGAAGAACAAGCAGCTCCTCGAATCGGCGCTCGCTTCGATCAAAACCGCCCGCAAGAACCTTGGCGGCGTGACTTTGATAGGTCAGTCAGCGAACGACCTGGGGGAGAACGCAGATAGCATCGTCAATTCTTGCACTTCTTTCCTCTTTTTGCCCGATGCCACTTTCAACCGGAAGCATTACGGCGAACTCTTCAAACTGACGGATCAGCAACTCGATTTGTTCGAGTCGCTGCGTGAGCGTGAGGGGCTATACGTGCGCCGCGACGGATTGACGAAGGTTGTCACGCTCAACCTCGACAACCGTAGCTACGCCAAATTCTCCACGAAACCAAAGGACCGAGTACGA
>JAJYAE010000395.1 GCA_021779695.1 Acidobacteriota bacterium
ATCTCAGCACGCTCAATTTCGGCATCCAGACCTACGTTACCCAAGACCTGACAGTCCGCTATCAGCGTCAGGAGTTAGATCGATATCACCTGCAACAATCAACTTCGCTGCGCGTGCTGCTTGGAATCCTCGGGAGCGCCGCAATCGTGTGTCTGGTCGTATTTGCGCTCCCGGTAGAGAATTGGCTTCGACTGACCATTTCGCATCGAGACACGTCGCTAACGCTTTATTTCCTGGGATTGCAAATCCTGCTCGGGGTGCTATTTGGCTATTTCACCGGCATGTTCATGGTGCTCAGCCGCGCCCACACAGGTGTCTTGTGGGTCAACGGCTTGCGGCTGACGATGGTCGTCGTGACCTCGGCGGGCGCGTGGCTGCGATGGTCCTTCCCTGTGTTGGCGGCATTGCAGGCTGCAATCTACGTTCTGGGCATCTTGCTGGTGCTGGCGCAATTCCATCGCGTGTCGCCCGACATCTTTCCGCGGATTGGTCTGTGGGATCGCAGCGAGGCGCGCGCCATCCTGGGACCGAGCAGCCATTTCGGTCTGATCAGCATGAGCACCCTTCTCTCATACGAAGTTCCCGTGCTGATCATGCAGCGAGAGGCGGGGCCGTTCGTTGTGGTCGCGTTTACCGTGATGCGAACGATCTTTTCCATGTGTCGACAGGTATTAAATGCGCCGACGCAGGCCATGGGAGCAGAGATCACAAGACTGTTCGGAAGACAGGAATGGCGTGAGTTGACTGACGTCTACTCATATTCAGAACGATTGATCTTCTTCATGATTCCGACGGTCAATCTTGGCGTGCTGATGATTTCTCCAGTTCTGTTAGCAATCTGGCTGCATAAGCCGCAGTTGTTCGCGGTTTTCCCGTATGTGATTATGGCCGCTATCTCCATGACCCTGAGCACAAAAGAGCACAAATTTCAGTTTCAATTTTCGACCAACACGCATGAAAAGCTGGCACGGATCATGTTCTTCAGTTATGTTGTGCTGGCGATCCTGGCTGTCCCAATGGTGCATTGGCTGGGAATGCTGGGCTTTCTGTACGCATGGCTAGGAGTCGAGTTGTTCCAGACAGTGCGGATTGTCGGGCTGAACCAAGAGCTGTTTGCCCATACCGGGGAACACCATTTGCGATATCTCTATAGGTTGGCGGTTCTCAGCCTAGTTGGACTCGTGGGTTCAGGCATACTGCTGGCGCATACATACTCTGGCCCTTACTTACAGCAATTTGTGGCGGCCTTTGGGATCAGTTCCGCTCTTGCGATAGCCGGATTTTTCCTTTTTGATGTGAGACTGATTGCGCGCAAATTATCGAGTCGAGTCGCGCGGCGGTGGGATAAGACAAAAGCGTAGCGATGGGTCTACTAGGAGTCTCGGATCTTTTTTGCCCAAATGATCGACTCAAAGCCATAGAGAGACCATGTTCCTCGGATGACTTTCTTTTTCCTGCGGCTGATTGGCTCGAGTACAAGCCCGATCATAAAAAGCCTCCAAGGCCGGTACCTTCGTCGCGCGAACGTAACTTTAAAGGCTTCATCGCGCAAAGTGCCGATTATTTTCGAAAAATCGGGAGGTGTTGTGTGTGTTTTATCGTCGAAGAAATTCAGCGTTCCCTCGCGGCTTGGAAAGCGGATGCTGTCGGCACAAGGGAAGGCCAGGAAAATTGTCCCGTTCTTTCTGAGTGACCTTAACATGGCGACGAGGACCTGGTCCTGTTCCGTGCAATGCTCCAAGTTGTGGCAGCAAATCACAGCGTCGTAGCGATTGGGTCTCTTCGCAATTTCAGCGGCAAAGTTTTCCGGAGAGACCACGAGATATTCCTCCGAATAATCGCTGGCGGGGGACGCCTGTTCGTAGTCGCAAACGTCCAGTCCTGTATACCGAAGATCAGGGCGTGCGGTCTTCGTAATGGCGGGTGAGCTGTTGCCACATCCCACATCGAGAACTTTGGCGGACTTAGGGATGGAGAATATAAATGCCATCTTGCGTCGCGGGTGCAGCAAACAATGAACGTGACGCCTCAACCGCTTCAGCGACGGCGAGCTCATTGGATTCCGCTCCTAATGAAGGAAATACAGTTCCTATTCTCGAGTGATGATAGCGGCTTGTCGACAAAAGTCAACAGAGCGTGATCAGCGCAAAGGGGAGCTATAGAGAGGGAACTATTTTTCGTGTTTGACAAGTTCAAGAACCTCGCTCAGCGTTTTTGAGTACAGATGGAACGCTCCACTGCCTTCGATACGCCGCAGTGAATCCAGGGCGTTCGCCCGCAAGCGCGTACGCGTTTCCTCCGACGAATAGAGCCGTTGCATGGCCGTCGCCAGGTGTTCGGCATTCTGGGCCGGGACGACGATTACATCCGTCTCTGAAGTAAACAACTCCGCAGCGCCGCAATGGTTGGTTGTGATCGCGGGTAGTCCGTGGGCCATCGCTTCCAGGAGAACCATGCCAAAGCCATCGTCGACTGTGGGGAAAACAAAGGCATCGCAGCGACGGTAAAAATCGCTCATATCGTCGACGTATCGAACGATTTCAACATTTGCCAACTCACCCAGCAATCTTCGCAATACCGGCGACCGATCGAGCGGTGCATCGGTTCGCAGGAGCAGTCGAGCATTCGGCAGTTGGAGTTGCTTCCATGCCTGCAGTAGATACAAAAAGCCCTTGCGCAAAGGCTGTCCGCCGACCATGCCGAAGGTGAAGGGTGTACTCGATCCGGCGCTCGTGGTCTTTGATGTCACCGAAGTTGTCTTTGCAGAAGCCACGACCTGTGGCATCGGCACTCGTCCAAACAGTGGGGCGATCAGCGTCTTCGACTGGAGCGGCTCCGGGAATGTCGCACGCGAGTAGGTGGAGGGTACCAGAATGATGTCCGCCTCGTCATACTCGGCAAGCTGACGCCTGTGGAACCACGCCGGCTCGGCTTGATAATGCACACCCAGTCGTTCGGACTCTGTCTGGATCAATGCTTGCTGGGCGTCGACGTGGGGGCAGGCCCGGTCGAGAACAAATCTGGCACCGCGGCGGCTTGCAGCGCGGCCAGAAGCCAGAGCGCCGGACGCCCAGGCCCAGAAGATGTCGAAGTGGTCGCGGGTGGTTGCGATCCGCATGGCAACAAGATGGTCGTAGAGCAAGGTGTCGGCGCGTTGCCAGGGGCGGGCGAGCTGCACGCCGGTCAAGAAATGGATGGAAGGAACGAATTGCGGAACCCATCGCAGGTTAGCGGCCGACGCCAGATTGGGAAACCTAGCGCGATAGGCGGCGGTAAAGATCGTCACCTGTTCTCCGCGCTGGGCAAGCAAATTGGCTGGCAGCACAGCGTGCGCGGGACGACCGGTGGAAAATGCAATTCGCATAGAACGTTGGATGTAGCTTAGTGCATTTCAGCGAATTCTGCGGAAGGCGCTTCGGCCACTGCTTACGTGGGCGGTGGATCGGTAGGAATCGGTTGAGAGATCAATTTCGGATAAAATCAAAATGAGGTTGAATTTTCCTTTGTCTTCGGTTGATCCAACAAATATTGAAAGCGCAGACCCTAAGGATGCGAAACCTTCGCCGCCGCCCTTGACGGTGTCGACCTGGGCGCGAGACTTGCTGTTTGCAGTCGCCATTTCTTTCCTGATTATTACCTTCCTGTACCAGCCTGTGCGCGTGGAAGGAACCAGCATGATGCCCGGTCTACAAGACCAGGAAAGGCTTTTCATCAACAAGTTCGAATACCACTTTGAGCCGATTCATCGTGATGATGTCGTTGTCTTTCACTTCCCGCTCGACCC
>JAJYAE010000396.1 GCA_021779695.1 Acidobacteriota bacterium
GCATAGAGAAGGTTGCCATCGGGCGACCAGGCTTCGGCTTCTGCGTTGATGATGAAAATCCATTTATTTTCCGGCACGGGCGTTGAACTGACAGGAGCGATGAATGCGCGATAGATGCCGGATTCCACGCGTAAAAAACTGAACCAGCGATTGTCAGGCGCGAAGGCGTCCGTGGCAATCCATTGTTGGGTTGCAAGCAGGTCTGTTTTGAGCCGTGTGGTCAGGTCCAGCATCCATGCCCGCCCGTCGAGCGTATTGCCGAGGAGCCGCTTGCCATCGTCTGACCAGTCCGTGACCTCACCGCACGCCTCGCACACCAATTCCGGAGTGCCGCCAGCGCTGGGCACGACGTAAATATCCCATTTGGGTGTCTCGCTGAAACTGATCATTGAGCCATCGGGGCTGAAAGTGGGTTCATATTTCAGCGCGTGCGTGGCGGTGATAGCGAACTCCATCCCGGTTTGCAGATTTTTAACCCAAACCTCCTGATTACCCGGCCGCGCCGAAACGAAGGTCAATCTGTTGCCATCGCGAGAAACGTCCGGCATGATGTCGCCGGCTTCATGATGGGTAAGCTGTTGCGGCGCACCGACCACTTTGCCTTCGTTTGGTTTGATGGGCAGGCTCCAGACTGAAAGATTCTCCGACAGGCTTGCAAATGCAATTCGACTGCTGCCATCCGGTCTGGAAACCAGTGATGGGCTCTTCTCGCGTGCGGGTCCAGAGGTGAGCCGCTGGGGCTGGCCCGCCAATTTGAATGTTGTTGGAGAGATCATCACCCGCCAAAGGTTGATGCTGTCGCCGTCCCGTGCGGAGAAGAGTATCCAATTGCCATTTGCATCCCAGGCAGCGGGCACAATCGCCCATGGATAAGCCTGAAACTCGCTCGTCAATCCTGCCGCGCGCGTAGCGTCCAATACGCCGGTCTTTACCGCTGGCCCACCGGTCAGCGGAGTCACCCACCAGTCCACCGCTTTTTCTGGAGCATTCTTGTTGTCCGGATTTCCCAGGAATAACAGGTGCTTCCTATCGGGAGACCAGAGCGGGTGGGTTGCACCCATAAAGTCCGGGCGCATCTGTCGAGGAACTCCTCCGCCTGTTGCGACGACGTATATGCTGGCGCCTCGATCGGTGTTGAGGTTGACCCCCGACAGATCGCCCACCGAATAAGCGACCCAGTTGCCGTCTGGTGAGAATTGCGGGCTGCGGCCTTTGGAGACGAGTTGTCTTACCTCTCCACCCAGTGCCGGGACGAGGTAGATTCCGCCGCCATCATCCACATCGAATGCAACAGTGGAGCCATCGGGGGAGAAAACCGGCGTGCGCTTATCCCCCGGACCGGATGTCAGCCGCAGCGGTTCGCCTCCGGCTACCTGTCGCACGTACACATCCAGGTGTCCATCTTCATCCTTGTCCGATACATAGGCGATGAGGTTTCCGTCCGGCGAGAGCGCGGGGTCTGTCGTAAGGCCTGAATCCCATGTGAGGCGCGTCAAGTTTGGCGCCGGCAAGTCCCTGGGAGCGCGGTTAACGGAATGGGAAAAGGTAGCCAATCCCGCAATGGCCACGGCAGCTCCAGTGGCAGCGGCGGCAAGCCAGCGGTAAGCGAGCTGCGGGTCTGGTGCGGCGTTCCGGACTTTCGCGGCACTGACCGCGGGCTGTTCGGCAGGCTGATGCAAATTGATAACAGCCGCGCCTGAGCCGTTCCCCGTCGGCTCCTTGTCCTCTCGCAGGGGCGCGATAAAGCGGTAGCCGAGTCGAGGCAGTGTTTCAACGTAGCGTGGGGTATCGGCGTTGTCATCGAGCGCGAGCCGGATCTGCCGGATGCACTGGTTGAGTCCGTGCTCAAAATCAACGGAGATGTCCGATTCCCAGATGCGGTCTTTGAGTTGCTCGCGGGTGACAAGCTCAGCAGGCCGCTCGGCCAGAACTGCGAGGACTCGGGCGGCCTGTGGCCGCAGTGCGACTTTGCGCCCGGACTTACTGAGTTCTCCGGTTTTCCTATCCAATTCGAAGACGCCAAATCGGAGCATCTTGCTGCCCCCATCAACCGTCACCATGACCAGGAGGATTACGGCGGAAATTATAAGCCTGTTCACGGCTTCATAGACATGGAAATTTAACCCTAATCTTTGCAATCACCTGCGCGATTATCCGCAAATGCCCTGTCATCCATTGATTTTTTAATTTGGCTGACTCATAGTCCGCTGGGTTCGCCGTTCTTCCAGACGCCGAATACTAGCCAGAAAGATTAGGAGGGAGTCATGAAAACTTCAATGGGGCTCATTCAACAGGCAAGCGCAGGAGTGGCTCGTGTGAGGACGGGCATCTTGTTACCTTTGCTGATGCTTGTGCTCACAGTGGCCGCCGCGGCACAAACCGTGATCAACTATCCCGGCGCCATTGCCACTCATCTCAAGGGAATCAATAATGCGGGTACCATGGTGGGTTTCTATTGGAACAGCGATGGCTCCGAGCACAGTTTCATTTACGACGGGCAAACATACACACCCATCGTCCATCAGGGTTCGATCTGGATTGAGGCCGGGGGCATCAATCAGGATGGCGACGTTGTTGGTTTCTATGGCATTGCCGCTGACAATCTGATACACGGCTTTCTTCTCACGGTCGGCGGAAAATGGACGGATCTCAATATCCCGGGTCGCTTTAACGTCATGCCGGAAGGGGTTAACTCAAACCACACAGTGATCGGGTGCATGCACAATCCGGGGACGATGCACGGCTGGACGATGCAGAACGGCGCTTTGGTGTCGAAAAGTTCTGCCTATGAGATGTACAACGGCATCAACGATTCGGGAGCCATAGTCGGCTGGAAATACTATGCTCCGAACACAGTTGTCGGATTTATTTTGACTGGCAGCGGAGAGACGGAATTCAGTCATCCCAACGCCAGCGACACCGAGCCCTGGGGAATCAACGATTACGGCGACGTGGTGGGTAGATATGGCCCGAACAACGGCAGACACGGATTCCTGTTGAAGGACGGCAACTTCACGTCAATCGATATCTTAGGCGCGAAGGCTACCGTGGCGATGGGCATCAATGACGGTGGCGCAATTGTCGGCTTCTTCATCGACGCAAACGGCAAACATCACGGCTTTATTCGCTAACCTGCATTTCGCACGAGGAGCAGGCGCTGAGTCAAGGGTGAAAGAAGGAAGAAGCGGGCTGGATGGGCCACGCCCAATCCGCCGGGTGTCAGCGTTTGTGGATTCCCTCGTCTCAAAAGCGAGATGTGGGGCACCCATTTTCGTGGCGGGTCAGACCTGGGTCTCCCGTCCAGTTCCGAAGGGATGGGGCAGACAGATTTCTAGCTAAACACGGGAGGCCCCCCGCCTCTGGCGGGGTGGCAGATGAAGTTTGACATTTGCGGGAGTCCATCCAAGAAACTCCAGATCGTGAGCCGCCAAGCACACGAGGAGGAGATCCCGGATGGACGAATATGAGAGTTTAAGCCACAGCGAGTGGGAGTGCAAATACCATGTGATTTTGATTCCCAAATGCCGTCGCAAGACGCTTTACGCTGGCTTGCGCCAGCACCTGGGCGAGGTATTCCGGCGCCTCGCCGAGCAGAAGCAATGCCGGATTGAAGAGGGTCATCTGATGCCGGACCACATGCACATGATGATCTCGATTCCACCCAAGTACGCAGTGTCGGAAGTCATTGGTTTCATCAAAGGCAAGAGTGCGATTCACCTTGCGCGAGTGTACGGAGAGCGCAAGCAGAATTTCGTGGGCCAGCA
>JAJYAE010000064.1 GCA_021779695.1 Acidobacteriota bacterium
CGATCCGCCCCGACACGGTCTTCGTCCCGTACCACTGGCCGCTCGACCGTTCCGCCAACAACTGTACAATCCGGGCCATCGATCCCGTGTCGAACATTCCGGAATTTAAAGTCGCAGCGGTGCGAGTCAGTAAGGTTGATCGGCCGACGGATACAATCGCGATGCTCGAGGTGCAGGCTGGAGGAGTCCGATGAGTGAGCGGATTTTCTTCATCGATCCAACTCGATGTATCGACTGCAGAACCTGCGAGGCCTTCTGTGCGTCGCGCGATGGTCATCACGGCGTCACAATGATTCACTTCACGACGACCTATCCCGGGGGAAGGTCGCACAACTTCGCACAGGTCTGCATGCACTGCACTGCCCCTCTTTGCGTCCGTGTCTGTCCCGCCGATGCCATTCCTGTTGCAGCCGACGGAACAGTGCTGGGCGTTGACAGCTATCGTTGCACGGGATGCAAGCTCTGCGTCGAGGCCTGTCCCTTTGAAGTTCCCTTGTACGTCGAGAGCCTGAACACCGTGATGAAGTGCGATATGTGCTATGACCGCTGCCTTGGTGGTGCGAAGCCGCTGTGCGTCACTGCGTGCCCCACTGGGGCACTTGCGTTCATGTCTATCTCTGAGGCAGAAGAAAAGCGAAGAGGCACGATTCTGCGCAACTGGACAACAGATGGCGAGACGATCCGCACGAAAGCCGGATTGATCTCCCATGATGACGGTGATCTCTTCGGCGATCTCCTCTTTGACATTGCCGATGCGGTGCAAGGAACAGGCCCCCGTCTCGGCAATACGGATGGTGCGCGATGACGGAGATGAAGTTCTTCATTGACTATTCGCGCTGCATCGGATGCCAGTCCTGCGTGCAGGCTTGTGCAGAGTGTGATACCCACCGCGGCACGAGCATGATTCATCTTGAAACTATCGAGCGCATCGACAGCGTACAGACAGCACCGCAAGTATGCATGCATTGCGAAGATCCGGTCTGCGCCCGTGTCTGCCCTGCCGATGCCA
Source organism: Acidobacteriota bacterium (assembly GCA_021779695.1). The sequence goes on from JAJYAE010000064.1 coordinate 1,010, forward strand.
TCAAGAAGACGCCAGACGGCGTGGTGCAGAGCTCGCTCAAACCGCGCTGCATCGCCTGCTCCAACTGCGTCGTTTCCTGCCCCTTCGGCGTTCCCAAGTACATGGCCGAGTTTGAGCAAATGATGAAGTGCGATATGTGTTATGACCGGAGTAGCGTCGGCAAGAAGCCAATGTGCGCCACGGTCTGCCCTTCGGGCGCGCTCACCTACACCACGATGGAAGAAATTCAGCGAACCCGCCGCGGCATTCCCGTCAACTCGTGGAGATTCGGCGGCGAGGAGGTTGCGACAAAGGTCTATGTCATGGTGCCTCAAGAGGTAGAGCGGGTCGACGTGAATCTGGTACAAATTGAAACCACGCCCAAGCCTCTGCCTAGAGACCCATACGACATCGCCCTCATGCTGGAAGGAGTTGACGCGTGATGCAGCAGATCGAATCGGCAACGACATCGCAGCAAAACGCCGTGGACAACGGAATGAGCCGCCATCAGCAGGACTTTCCTATCGAGTGGGAAGGTGATCACTACGTCACTCGCCGCGAGATGGTGAAGTTCCTTACGCTCGGATCGCTTCTTCTGGCCATTGCGAACTGGGCCACGGCCTTTAGCAGAAAGCTGGTGCGCAGGGAGTCGAATGCCGTCAAGCTGATAGGACCTGCTGAGGAACTCGAGAAGCATAGCCACATGCTGTTTCGCTATCCTTCTTTGGAGTCACCTTGCATCGCGATCCGTACGCCGGAAGGCCACTTGGTGGCCTACTCTCAAGTGTGCACGCACCTCTCGTGCGCCGTGGTTTATGACAAGAGCGAGAATCAGATTCTTTGCCCCTGCCATCGCGGTGTTTTCGACGTTAACCAGGGAACCCCAATCGCTGGACCACCGACCCGCCCTCTACCTCGCGTCAGGGTCGAGCAGCGCGGCGACCAGATCTATGCGACCGGATGGGAGGCTTAAGTGAGCCTGCGCACTCAAGGAACCACTCTCTTCTCCGCCATCCTCGTCTTGGTGGCGACCACTGTCATTCTGCAACTTTGGCTGCTGACTTTCTCCATGGAAGCCCTTCTGCGCGGGCATGACGCAACGCTCATACCAGCAGCCATCGCATCGACGTGCCTTTTTGCTTTGAACGTCGGCCTTCTGCGTTACGTCTTCCGTTTCGATCGGGAAGCGAAGAAAGAGCTGAAGAGCTGATCAGCTTCGGCCTGCAACTCCTGCATAACAATTCATCTGCAAGAAGAACAGGGAGTGGCCAACGTCAAGGTCCACTCCCTGCTTCGCGTTTCATGAGGTAGCACTCAGTCCAAAGACTCAGGACCTTCCATTACGCAATTGAGGCTTCCATGGCAATGGCGCGAGGAAACAGTATGTTGTTCTCCAGGTGAATATGCTGGTGCAGATCCAGCTCAAACTCATGCAGGCCGGCATAGAATGCACGGAATGTGGGGCAGGCACCGGCAGGAGGTGTATAGCCCTCACTCAGCTTGCGAATCTCCGCCATCAGATTTCCTGCCACATCGTGATCCTGGGTCATCATGCGGATCGGATTCTCGATTGTTCCAAAGCAATTGCGTGGCAGTGTGCCGTTTCCAGAGACGAACTGCTCCAGCTTGCTGATATAGGGAAAGAGCACAACTTCTTCCTTCCCCTGGTGTGTAATCAGCTCCTCGCCGAGTTCTTCCAGCTTCGACTGAATCACAGCCAGTTCCTGCCGGGTATCGCCATGACGGCTCACAACCTTGATGGAAAGCCCATTGAGGCGCGGCACCTCCTGTGTCACATACGCATGGTGTTTCTTCACAATATGGGTTGCCAGACGGTCCAGCGACTCGTTTGTCCAATCCGGTGCACCGGGCACGGATTGCGAAGTGGCGGCTTCGAGCGATGCTACGACTTCGTTTAGGTCCAGACCCTTGGTTGCGCATGCTTCGGCCAGGGGCACCCGGCCTCCGCAGCAATAGTCAATTCCAAATTTTTCAAAGACTCGAACCGAGGCGGGATTCTCGGTTGCAATGTCGCGAACGGTGTGTGTCGGTGTGGCCATGGAAGACCTCCTTTACTCTTGAAGGTATCCATGCTGAAATTCCGTCGCAGGGACTTTTGTCACTCCGCGCCGACTTTTCAACGAATACGGTGAAGATACGCATCCATCCGCGCATAGGCTGAAGCTGGGTCCGAATTGCCGTTCCACTGTTGAGCGAAAAGCCCCAGGTATCCAGACTCCGAATACATGCGATGACGCACATCGCCTTCCAGCACAGTGCCGGCCGGCTTCCAGTCGGGGCCAAGAGCGGTATGCGCCTCCGCCAGCATTCTGGCGGCCTGCCGAGCTTCGCCTCGCTTCCACGCGATGTATCCGCGGAAATACCATGCATTGGCTGCGCGGGAATTGGCCTGAACAACCTGCGCGAAGTCGCCCTCTGCTCCAGCCAGGTCCCCTTGACCAAGTTTCACTTCGCCCAGGAGCACCAGGGTGCCCGTCTCCTCGGGATTCAGCTTCAGCGCGGCGTCCAGCGCCTGGCGTGCCGGGGTGAGCTCGCTCCTTGAGTTTGCGGATGCCGCCAGCAACTCACCCTTCCGCTGATAGGCGCGATGATTTTGCGGATTGATGCTAATGAGGCGATTAAGGTCGGCAATCGCCGCCGGGATCTCTCCCATCTCAGCCTGACAACTTGCAAGGTAATAGAGCGAGTCTTCCTGGTTGGGGCTGATGGCCAGCGCCTGCTGGAAGAGCTGCGCCGCCTTGGCAAAGTTGCCCTCGCGCTTCATCGCGTCCATGGCCGCGTGCTGCTTCGCCCAGAACTGTTGGGTGGCAGCCTGATCCAGCGGGCCAGTGCGCGGCGCAGACTGATCGACTCCAGCGCCAGCCAGCGTAAAGGGCTTCACTTCGCTTTTGCCCTGCGTGATGTCATAGATCTGGTCAGCCGCTATGTTGGTCCAAACCTCTGGCGCGCCACGAAGCCAGCGAACCTCCAGGCGATCGATGCGGGTAGCAGCGCCAAGGCCGATGTGAATGCGATGGCTGTCCTGGGAAAGGTACGACGAGCTTCCCACGGTTCGCCGCAGGCGCACGCCCTTAACCCATGCAATCACCGTTGCGCCGTCTCCAAAGCCCAGTGGTGCATTCGACGGCGGAACGCGGCTGTGCAAGCGGAACTCAGCCCAGTGCCCCTGCGGAACATCATTTCGAAGCAGTCGCACTCCTTCTCCCTGATCCACAATTGCTACGTCCATCGCGCCATCGTTGTTGTAATCGGCAACTGCAAGGCCACGGCTCACATGTGGCTGCGCAAAATTACGGTTCCATGGCGCCAGGTCTTGAAAGAAATCCCCCTTCGCGTTCCAGAAGAGAAATGAAGGCATCGGAGTCAGGCGTCTCGGTGCATTCCCTTTCAGCTCAAATGTGCTGCCATCGGCCACCAACAGGTCGAGCCAGCCATCGGAGTCAAAGTCAGCGAAGCTGGTACCCCAGCCAATGCGCTGCATTGTGGGCTCACCCACACCGTCCGTGGCTGCCACGTCGGTAAAGTGCAGCTCTGATTTCCCGTTCTTGTCTCTCTGATCTTCAAGCAGGTTCTGATAAAGTGCACAGCCTTGAGCAATCCAGTGCGAGATAAACAGGTCATCATCGCCATCGCGGTCGAAGTCTCCTACCGCCAGGCCCATCGAGCCGCGATATTCCTCGACCCACGCATCCTTGCCCGCATCCACGAACTTGCCATGATGGTTGATGTAGAGCTTATTTTCTGAAATGTCGTTGGCCACATACAGATCTGGCCATCCATCGCCATTGAAGTCGTGCCAGATGGCAACGAGGCTGCGTCCTTGAGGGTTCGCGACGCCAAGTTGCTTGCCAACGTCTGTAAAAGTTCCGTTCCCATTGTTATGAAGGAGCAGATTCCGCTCCGGCTCAAATGATGCCGGATTCAGAGAATACGGCACATCCATCCCAAACTGCTCCGACGTGGTTTCAATCTTCGTGGCGTCAGCCTTGTACTTCACATAGCCACAAATGTAGATGTCCAAGTGGCCGTCGCGGTCGTAGTCGCCCCATGCAGCGCCGGCCCAGAATCCACGGAAGCGGTCGAGTCCTGTGTTATGCGAAACGTCGGTAAATGTGTCATTACCGTTGTTATGGAAGAGATAGATGCGGTCATAACTCGTAACCACAAGGTCGAGGCGCCCGTCGTTGTCGTAATCACCCCACGCTGCGGCCATGCCGTGGATGCGCAGGTCAGGAAAGCCCTTCACCTTTTCAAAGCGTCCATTCCCCAGGTTTCTGTAAAGAACAGAAGGCGCAAGCTGAGATGCTGGCTTGTTCAAGGGCCCACCGCCGCTCACAACAAACACATCTTCCAGGCCATCATTGTCGAAATCGCCCCATGCGACGCCTGAGCCCATGTCCTCAGGAAGCTGCGATGTGCGCCCTCCGGCAAACTGATGAAAGGACGCAAGCCCAGCCTGCCTGGTCACATCTGTAAAGTACGGGGCGGGAGCACCGGCGGGTAGCTTCTTGCCTGGATTAAGCAAGGGGTCAACCTTTTGCGAATTGACAGCTGCCGTGGGTGCTGGGGCCGCTTCGGTGGATCTTCTTGCGCCGCGATCTGCGACCACGTTGGTAATATCGTTCGACGATTCGCCGGGCACATACTCATCAGGTTGATGATCCCTACGAATCTTCCATGTCACAATGGCCGTGATTGCCAAAAGCACCAGAAGGGACGCCATGGTCCAGGCAACTCTGCGAAGGCGTTTCGATCCGCGGTGCGACCGCTCTGAGGATGTTGCTACTGGCATGACATTGCATCTCCCTTGGCTTCCACGCACACCGTAGCTGTTGCGCGGGAAACATCGACGACCGGTGCTGTCAGCTTGGACTTCGATCCCATGACGTAATTCAGAAGGAACTGATCAATCTTCCGGTAGTGCAAAACCGCGTCGATGTGCAGGCTTCCACGCGCAGCCTCGACTGGAATCTTGTAGTCCCTGGTTGATCCTGATTGAAGCGCAGAGGAGCGCTGCGCAGGAGCGCCGGATGGACACAGGATGTTGTACTCCACCGTGTCTGAATATCCCGGGAAGAGCGAACGGCGGTATCGCACGCCGACCATCTCCCACAGGTTGTGGCGATCAATGAGATTGCCGTATTGATCTACTGGCTCGGCCTTGAAGAGAAATGTGCCCGGTGGCAGGAAGCCTTTTTCATCACGCTGGCCGGAGGTGTAGACCACTTGGCCGCTTCCATCGGTCACGCGCAGCTCCACCCAGCTTTGAATCATGTCGAGCGGACCTGTCGGGTAATCATGCCCCACCTTGTTCGATGTGAGCACAACGCGAACCGGCAACGATTCGCCTGGTGTGGCACTGTGTGGGGCTTCAATCCGGACTTTCACCACAGGCCCCAGCGCCCATTTGCTGCGAATCTCTGGAATATCGATGTGGCCTTGGAGCCATGCATCGGTCATGCGCACCTGATCTGCCGCGCCATCCAGTTGCAGCAGCGCAGGGACGAAGTTATTTGCGGCAAGGAAGCGATGGCTTCGATGCCGGTGGTCGTCCGGGCTTCGGTTGTAATCCATCGCATCGCCCGCCGCGGGGTCAGTGGAGGCTACCAGGGGCATATGGCATTCACGGCACTCAATCGTTGTCTTCGGGTCTCCCTTATGGTTCCAGTGACTGGCGGCCCAATTGTCGTACTGATTCTGCAACTGCACCCAGCCGACTCGATTGATCTGCGCATCAATAAACTGCTTATGGCAAGCGGCGCAATACTCGGGCGTCTTATAGACCCGCTTGTTGAGCCGATTGTGCTGCGCCGGCCACGTGCGGATCAGGAAGTTGCGCGCAACGGCACCTAATGTGTGATCGTCACTCCATTGCCACAGATAGTCCTTTGGCTGCGCAACGATGTAATTTGCGTTTCCCTGAATATCCGTCTTCTGAATGGAGTGGCAGGCGAGACAGGAGATGCCATCGTTGTATCCCATCTGACTGGTCAGATTCGTGACAAAGATGTTCTTCGTCCCAGAGAACAGCGAAATCGGATCATGGCATCCACCGCAATAGCGCGTCGACTCAGGGCCATTCTGTTTCGCCATCACATTTTGGATTCCCTGAAAGATGGGGTCCATGGCTGCGTAGCGGTGTGCACTGACCTTCCACTCGTTGTAGATCTCGGTATGACATCCGCTCTCGCCGCAGGTTTCAGATCCGGCCAGCGAGCGAGGATCGAAAGCACCGTTCGTTGATGTCCGCGCAAGGCTCGGCGCAAAGGGGCGATTCGCGCCGTAGGCAAAACTGTAATCCGTGGGGAAGTTGTTCCGGTAGTGAATGCCGGAATAGGACGCCGTGCACAGCCCCACAACAACTACTGCCCCGAGCGTGACACCGGAAAGCGTAGAGACCCAGCCAAGTGCGGCCCGGTACGTCTCCTCATTCCGACGGCGCCAGAAGGCCAGCGCCAGGTGGGGCACTGTAGCCGCCACACCCAGCAGCGTCGATATCAGGTGCACGTAGCGAAGCCACGCCCACGTCTTGACGCCGAAGAGACCTTGCCCCGTCAAAAGCAGGCCAGAGAGCAGGCAGACTGCAAGCACGCAGGCGCCTGCGTATCCCAGCAGCAATACATCCGACATTGCCTGGCTTCGGTACGACTTCCAATGCTGAAGGAAATACCAGCAGATGGGTCCAACTGCCAAGATTCCCACGACGGTGTGAAAGATCAGGCCCCACTCAACCGCAGGATGGAATGGCCCGAAGGTGACGGCGAGCCCGGAAACCAATTCGAAGAAAAGGGCAGCGCCAATTCCACGCGAGAGAAAAGACGACCAGCCAGTATGGGAGCGATCTCTGTCTATGTTGGATTGCATCGGGGCCTCAGGGAAACTCAGTCAACATAAGGGCGCCGCGGATGCATCGAAAGCGACTTAAGTCACAAATCTTACGCATGGATGCTTTCTCTCCACTGGAAGGCGGAGCGTATTCTCCATCGAAAGTCGGAAAGATGAGTATGGAAGAGGTAGAAGGCTTAATCAAAGGGACAAATTTGCAGCGGGCTTCTGGACGAGCTTGCGCTCAATGCACCAGTTACCTGCCGAATGCGAATGAGGCAGGCGTTCTGATCTGTCTGCCATTGTGGGCCGGATAAGACACCAACATGATTGAAATGCCGAGGGACTGCATTTCTCTGCAGCATTGTGAGCTCCTGGCCGTCATAAAGAATGGCAGGGGGGTGCTGTTTGTGCGTGCGTAATTCCGGTCAAAGAACTTTCGAGCGCGCTCTGGGCAAATTATTTGCGCAAGCGTTTTTTGCGCTCAGCAACCCCTCACTTTCAAAAGACTTCAGTATTGGTGCCGGGAGGGGGGCGAACCTTACCCAGGAATTCGAAACACGTAAGTTCCTGATTCTACAATCGACAGAATCGCTCAAATCGCCAGAACCGACATCTTCAGGACTTAGCATTACCTGTATAGAGTGCTGCCGTGCGGGCTTAAGTCAGGGGTAAATCTTTGATCTTAAATTGGCTGTTCCCAGGCGGACATGTGAGCCGATTCTAAAACAGCCTCTCAGCCTTATTCGCCTCAACACCCCAGTTTCGTACCCCCCCGATTTTTGCGGAATTCATCACACTGAACAGCACCTCGGCGAACCACCTCGGCTTGCGGATGAATCCGCTTTGAAAAGCGCTTGAAGTCTCCGACTCTAGCCTTCGACCACGAAGGTGATTGATGGGTGCGAACGTGCAGAAACTTTTCCACGAGGCCATCCCTGATCCTCACATTTATATGGAGCGACACCATCAAGGGGAAAGCCAAAGATCAGCCGCTTCATCAGGGCTAACTTCTGGCTGGGACCTGCGCCACAAGTCTCGGTGCATGGTCAGAATCAATCGTGTGCAAGCCTTGACCAACAGACCCTCGTATGACTGTTTGAATGAGCTCATCCGGCGGCATTGGACGACCCATGCGGAAGCCTTGCAAAGTTGTGCAGCCCAGCCTCGTCAGCAGATTCTTCTGCTCTTCGGTCTCCACGCCTTCGGCAACAATCTCCAGCTTGAGCGTGCGCCCAAGCGCAATGATGGCAGAAATGATGGCCGCATCCTCGCTGTCCTGAGAAAGATCATGCAGAAATCCGCGATCAATCTTCAGTTCGCCGGCTGGCAGCTTCTTTAGGTAAACAAGGCTGGAATATCCTGTTCCGAAATCATCAATAGATATCTTCACTCCGATCTCCTGCAGGGTGTGAAGAATCTTCAGGCTCGTCTCGGGATCCCTCATAGCCGTTGACTCCGTAATCTCAAGGACGAGAAAGGATGGCTCGAGATGATTGAATTCAAGGCTACGTCGAACCAGCTCGCTTAATCTGGGGTGATTGAATTGGATTGCGGAAAGATTGACGGCAACTGTCCAGTTCGTGTACCCGAGGGCGCGCCAAACGCTTAATTGCCGGCACGCTTCTCTGACCGTCCATTCCCCTATCTGAATAATCAATCCAATTCGTTCGGCAAGGGGGATAAACTCCGCAGGAAAGAGCAGTCCACGTACCGGATGTTGCCAGCGAATCAACGCCTCAACTACAACCATGACGCCGCTTTGCGCATTAAACTTTGGCTGGTAGTACATGACCAGTTCCTGGCTCGATAGTGCGGCGCGAAGATCGTGGAACAGTTGAAGCTGTGCCTGGGCATCATCATTCATGGACACGTCGTAGAAGCAGTAGGTATTACGGCCCAGAGCCTTTGCATGGTACATCGCTGCATCCGCCTGCTTCATCAGAGTCTCGCGCTCCACCCCAATCTTGTAGAGTGTGATTCCCACACTAGCTGAGACCTGACACGGGTGGCCATGAATCATATATGGCATTCCGACGGTCGTAATCAACTTATCCGCTAATGTAGCTGCATCGGCAGACTCTCTGGCATCTGCGATAAGAATGAATTCATCACCCCCGACTCTCGCCACTGTGTCTCGGGCTCGTACTGAAGATTTCAGGCGATTAGCAGCCTCAACAAGCAAGCGATCGCCAATCTGGTGTCCAAATGCATCGTTGATACTTTTGAATCCATCGAGATCGACAAATAGAACACAGAAAGGCTTCTCACTGCGCTTAGCATTCGCAATTTCCTGATCGAGCCGATCCTCCAGAAGGGTACGGTTTGGAAGCTTGGTCAGACTGTCATGCATTGCCAGGAACTGCAGTTCCTCGTGCGCACTGACTAAAGCTGACTTAAGGAGTGAAGCCCGGAAATCAAGCATCGAGGTGAGGAGCGCGATCGAAAGGACAGTAAGCGTAAAAACGATGACCATTACTGGCATCCAGCGGGAAGAGAGTCCGGCGTTTGCCGCCGTGCAAACACTGCCTCTCGGGAACTCTGCTGCCGCCATGCCGGTGTAATGCATTCCAGCGATGGCCATGCCCATCAACACGGCTGCACCGGCACGCAATCGCTTTGGGGCGTCGGATCTCTGACGCAAGCGAAATGCCATCCACAGGGCAGCGCCCGAAGCAGTGATCGCAATGACAATCGAGAGAAGAAACAGGTATGGAATATAGCGAATGCCTGGCTCCATGCGCATGGCAGCCATGCCCGTGTAGTGCATGGCTGCCACGCCAAATCCCATAATCATCGCACCCGCCAAAAGACGCGGCCAGGGAAGGCGTTCCCTGCAAGCGAGCCATAATGCAAAAGCTGAGAACGAGATCGCGAGCAGCAATGATAGGAATGTGAGCGCGGGATCATACCCCATCGGCATCGGCATGGTGAAGGCGAGCATGCCCACAAAGTGCATGGACCAGATTCCGATGCCCATGGAACAAGAACCGCCCGCAAGCCACCAGCGCGCCGACCATCCCTTCGCTTCGGATACACGACAAGCCATGTCCAAAGCTGTGTAGGAGGCAAGTACAGAAATCAGGAGCGATGCAAGGACCAACCAAGGGTTATAGGTTCCAGCCAACTTCACGCCCTCGCGTGGTCGGATTACCCCTCCAGCCAAGGGCTGCCACGATGGATGCAGCCTACCCCAATTCGCGGTATTTTTCTAGTCAGTATGAGTGACCGGTTCCCTGCGCGATGCGTGGGTTAGCCTTCGCGGGATGGATTCGATCGGCTTGTCCCTGCGACGGTTCGGTTTCCAAGAGCTCGTCCTTGCTGCACGCTAAACCGAAAGGACAGCATCGGGCAGTAAAAGGCAAGAAATCGGCAGGATTGTGCAAGCGCCGGCGCGCCCGAATCAAGGATGATGGATGGCGTAGTACGGATCGAGCCATTCATCCGTTCCGCGACCGATGAATGGCTATCCCAGCTTCGCTATGAGGTCGTCGTTCCCATAAAGAACTATCGCGATCCCACGACACAGCAGTAAATTAACGTTACCCCCCAAAGCTCGCTGTTCCGGATGGAGGGTTCAAGGGAGGTCACATGGCTACGATTACCGTGAATGGCACCAGGAGGCAGGTCGAAGCTCCCGGCGACACGCCGCTTTTGTACGTCTTGCGCAACGATCTCCTCCTGACCGGTCCGCAATTCGGTTGTGGGCTGGCGCAGTGTGGAGCTTGTTCGGTTCTCGTCGACGGGAAAGAAGTGCGATCCTGCATCACTGCTCTTTCCGATGTCGGTCCGGACCAGGAAATCACCACCCTTGAGGGCCTGCCCACCCGCTGGGCGAAGCAAAAAGGCCTGCCCGCGGAAGAAGCGAAGAACACGCTTCACCCCGTCCAGCAAGCTTGGATCGCGGAACAGACTCCCCAGTGCGGATTCTGTCAGAACGGAATGATGATTAAGGCGACAGAGTTGCTGGAAAGCAATCCGAATCCGACCCTCGAGGAGATCAAGGCAGCTTACACCTCATCTGGCGTCTCACCGATTCTGTGCCGCTGCGGAACCTACAAGGCCGTCATCGAGTCTGTGCAACATGCGGCCGCCATTATGGCGAAGGGGAGGTGAGAGATGGCGATTAGAGAAATCAAATCAATCGATGTGTTCGGCGCGACTCTCACCCGGCGTCAGTTTGTGAAGACAAGCGGAGTGCTCGCAGTCGGCATCACCGTGGTCGGCCCAGCCGGTCTGCGCGGCGACACGCCAAAGCCGAAGGTTGCGAAGAACTCCTTGGATCCTTCCGTCGCCAGCTCCTGGCTCGAAATCCACTCCGATAACACGGCGACAATCCGCACGGGTAAGAGTGACTTCGGCCAGGGCTCGGTCTACACTTCCTACCGGCAGATCGTGGCTGAAGAGCTGAGCATGCCGTTCGAGGCAATTACTACAGTCGTAACAGGAAGCACGTATGAGACACCGGATGGCGGCGGCTCTTTCGGCTTCCTCGCCGATGGCACGCCGAATCTGCGTAAAGTAGCTGCCTACACCTATCAAGCTTTGCTGGATCTTGCCGCGAAGAAGTTGGGTGTTCCGAAAGACAAGCTGACAGTGAAGGAATGCGTGGTCTCCGGCGGAGGCAAGAGCATCTCTTACGGCGATCTCATCAAAGGCCAGCAGTTGAATCTGACGATTCCCGTCAAGGGAGATCTGATGAACATCATGGGATTGACCGTTGATGGCGATCCTCCCATGAAGCCGGTCAGCGCTTACACGGTCATTGGCAAGTCGTATCCGAGTTCCGCCATTCAGGCGAAGGTTTCGGCCAGGGCGAATTGGATCACCGATGTACGGTTGCCCGGAATGCTGCACGGACGTGTGGTCCATCCCAGGACTCTCGGCTCCACGCTCGTCTCCGTCGGCAAGCTCGATAAAACCAAATATCCCAACACCCAGGTTATCGTGAAGCAAAACCTCGTTGGTGTAGTTGCACCGGCCGAGTGGGAGGCCATCCAGGCCGCACAACAGATTGCCGCTGACACGAAGTGGACGGATTGGAAGGCTCTACCCGGCACTGCAAAGCTGCACGAGTCTCTAAGGAGCGATTCTGACTGGAAATCAACTCCCGTGATGAAGAGCAGCGCGACCAGGGGAGATGCGGCAGCAGTGGTTGCGTCCTCCGCGAAGAAGCTGTCTGCCACGTATCAGCTTCCTTACATGAAACACGCGCCGATTGGCCCTACGATCGCTGTGGGCGACGTGAGGCCGGACGGCACGGTGCACGTCCACATCCATAATCAGAATCCCCAACCGCTGCGTGGCCAGATTGCGAAGATGCTCAGCACAACCATCGACAACGTGATCGTCCACGTCTATCCGGGACCCGGGCACTACGGAAGATCAAACGGCGGCAACGCTGGAGCGGAAGACGAGGCGGTAATCCTGTCGCAGGCTGTGGACAAACCGGTTCGCGTGCAGTGGATGCGCGCTGATGATATGCAGTGGTCGACGCAATCGCCGGCCGCGTTCTCAGATGTGGAGCTAGCGGTAGACGATCAAGGAAAGCTCACCGCATACCAGGTCGATCACTATATGCCTGCAATGCAGGACGACAGACCGGTGGGAGCGGTTTTGGCTGGACTTCCCACAATGCCGGCCCCTGACGTGCACGGCGACTTCGTCACTTCAACGGTCAACAACATCTCAGACGAGTGGCTCTATACCCAGGCTGCCAACGTTATCGAGCGCGGGCATGGCACATTCCAGGTGGGCCAGAAAGCCTCGCCCATTGCCGTAGGACTGCGCGACCACAGTATGCGAACTCCGGTGCAGTTCCAGCAGAATTATCCACGGGAACTCGCGATCAGTGAGGCCGCCGCGCTGGCGGGCGTAGATGCAATTCAGTTCCGCATTGACAACCTGAAGCAAGAACGGGCCATCGGAGCTCTGAAGGCCGTGCGCGATATTTCGGGGTGGGATACACGTCCATCCCCACGGCAAGCAGCCGCGATAACGGGAAAAGAGCCTCTACGGGGACGCGGCGTTTCTTTGATGCTGCGTGAAGGGACCTACTGGGCGTGCGTCTGCCACATTGCTGTCATTCCCGACACTGGCACCATCACAGTCGAGAAGTGCGCCTTAGCCGTGGATCCGGGAGTAGTCATCAACCCCACACACCTCCAGCGCCAAGTGGAAGGCGGGACAATGATGGGAATCAGCATGGCACTCTTGGAAGAAGTAATGTTCGACGAGAGCGGCGTAACCCAGGACGACTGGAACAGTTATCCGATTGTGACGATGGCAGACATCCCGGAGATCACGGTTCAATTGATCCACAATCCGAAGGTAGGCAAATATGGCGGAGGCTCAGAAGCAGCAAATGCATTGGCAGCACCGGCCATCGCTGCTGCATTGCATGACGCAACCGGAAAGACGATCAGAAGGCTTCCGCTGAAACCCGCCTATGTGCTCGCCGCCTTGAGGGCGTAAGGACCGGACCGTCCAGTTGTTAATCATGACGTAGGGGGCAACGCCCGTTCAGATCCGAGGTTGCAAGGAATCCTAAAGGGACCCACATGCGGCGTGTCTTTATCACTGGCAGCACGGATGGACTCGGTTACGCTGCGGCACGAAACCTTATAGAAGAAGGGCACGAAGTCGTTTTGCACTCCCGCTCGCGTGACCGCACCGGGGCCATCGAGGACCTCGCTCGCCAATCAGCCGGCGTCGTCATTGGAGACCTGAGCCACTCTGATGAGACACGCAAAGTCGCTGAAGAGGTCAACGCGCTTGGTCGGATGGATGCGGTGATCCATAACGCGGGCGTTTACCGTGTACCGAACCGGAGCGCAACGCCCGAAGACCACGCGAGGACACTTGCGGTGAACACCTTAGCACCCTACATCCTTACCGCGTTAATGCAGCGTCCGAGCCGATTGGTCTACATCAGCAGCGGCATGCATCTTGACGGCTCGCCTCTACTGAGCGACATCGACTGGACGGAGCGGCGATGGAATCAAACCCAGGCATATTGCGACAGCAAGCTCTACGTCACAGCGCTCGCATTCGCGGTGGCTCGGCTGTGGCCAGATGTCTTGAGCAATGCCGTCGATCCGGGTTGGGTGCCAACTAAAATGGGCGGCACCGGAGCGACAGACGATCTCGAATCGGGTTATCTTACTCAGACGTGGCTTGCGGTCAGCGACGATGCCCCCGCGAAAGTCGGAGGAAAATACTGGTATCACCGTCAACACCGGCAGGCTGCCGCCGCAGCCTCTGACCCCCGCTTCCAAGATCAACTTCTGGCCACGCTCACTGAATTGACCGGGTTGTCCTTGTCGTAGCCGCTCTCTCATCGCGCATCGCTTGGCGCATCGGACGTGAATGACAGATCGGCATGACGGGCGTTGGCTGCACGGTCCCTGATCTGTCAATCGGCTCGTAGTCGGCAATGGACGCATTATGAAAGGGCCCTGCTGAGCAGGAATTTCTGAGGCTGACGCAGGACGCAGGGGCTTTACCCCGCACTCCACGCTTTGTCGCTTTGCGCCTCTCTTTGATTCTGAAGGCTCTCTCAAGGGGATACGAAGCATCCGTTTATCGATCCGTCGAGGCTATTGAAGTCAGATCATCGCAAGAGAAGGTCGCGCCGCCAAAATCCCATACGGGGATTCACATCGCTTTATTGCGAGGGCTAGATTTGGAAGAAGAGGAAGATGCATAAGTTACTTTTTCAACTATTTGCTTGACCTGCCCTAGGGATCCGAACCTCGATATGCTGATCTGGCATCAGTGCACTC
>JAJYAE010000397.1 GCA_021779695.1 Acidobacteriota bacterium
CGTTGTTTGCTGGTCCGGCAGACTGCAATGGAACGTTGGTCACCTGGTTCGTGGCGCCATCGATGATGGATATATATTGGCTGAAATCTAAGGAAGCGTAGGCCTTATTGGCGACTGGATCGACGGCCAATGCCGTTGGCAAGCCAGGTAGCGACAATGTCTGACTGGTCGGGGTGGAGTCCACGTTGGGCCAATCAACAGCATAAACGCGCTCGTTGGAGTAATCGAGAACATAAATGGTTCCTGTTACCGGGTTCACCCGGACTGGGCCGGGAGCTTTAAAGCCCAGGCTTGCCGTCTTCGACGCGCCTGTGTTCCCGTCAATAATCTGCAATCCGGCCGGATTCGAGCTGCGCTCATACGAAATGTAGATTTGGTTAGTGGTTGGATTGACCGCTACTCCCACAGGGTTGTTTGCGGTAGTTATGGTGGAAACCTGGTTTGTTGCTCCATCGATGACGGCCAGGTGGTCGCTGTGGAAAACATTACCGAAAGTGGTGACATAAATCTTGTTGGTCACCGAGTCGACAGCGATGCTATTAGCGTCATAGCCAACCGAGAGCCGAGTCGACGCATTTGTCGCGCCATCGATTACCCAGACTGAGTCCAGACAGACGACATAGATTTTGTTGGTCACTGGATTCACGGCGATCGCATTCGGCGTACCTCCGACATTCACCTGTGTGGTCGTCAGCGTCGCTCCATCGATAACGGTGACCTGAGAGGAAATGAGGTAGCTTTCGGTGACATAAATCTTGTTAGTCACTGGATTGACGACAATCCCGTTAGGACAAAGCCCCAGAGGGACCGTTTGGGTTGTGTTCATAGCTCCGTCGATTACGGTCACACTGTAGCCGGTCGAATCTGATTCGCAATGGTAGCCTGCCACGCCAAGTGTCCCGTTGTTCACCACATAAACCTTGTCGGTAACGGGATTCACAGCAACGGCAATCGGAAGATGCCCCGTAGCAACGACAGCCTGGGATATCTGCGCTTTGACCGGGCTGGAGGCCATGCCAGCCAGCACAATTCCGCCAAGGCACGCCGCGATCAGCCGGAGTGGCTTCTCAAGTGGATTCCGGTGTTTTAGGCCAGAGAATTCGTGATTGCATCGAATCGGAACACTGGTGATTGAAATAGTTTTCTTGCGGCAGACAAATCCACACACACCCATGCATCGCCTCAGCTAGGTCGAGAAATATACAACAATTTTTGGCAGTATCGAGAGATTATCTTAACGTATCGGCGCAGCCAGACCGTAGAAAAATGGTACCGGCGAGATCAGCGGAACGCCCAAAGTGGCAAGCGGAAACACGGCTTACACGATAACTGCCTACAACACCGGGGGAAGCGCTTCGGCGTTCGTTGAGAAGAGTGATCATCGAGTTCGCATCTGCAATCTGGCAGTCCAGCTTTTCAAGTCTGGATTCCACGTTGCGAATAATGTCGCGCTGCTCTTCCAGGCCGGGCAATGGGATGAACCAGTTCTTAATGTGATCATGCGATATCTTCACCATCGACTGGCTCGAACCTCGTGCGTCTCTCTTAATCTGGATTCTTCCTGCATCGGCCTGTAGATACAAATTCAAATATTCAGGGATCAGTTTCCATTTGGCCAGATCAAGGCGGTAGATGAGATCACTGAAAATGGTTTTGGGAGGTGCTGAGGAAACGATACAGGTGTCACCAACGAGTTCTGGGGTGTTGGCTCGGGTTAGTAGAAAATCGCCGTCCTGCAAACACAGGCTTATATCAATTGCTTCGTCCGCATTACCGGCGCTGGCCTGCGCGGGTCTGTGCCTTTCACGATGCAGTTGAATGTCTCTTTGAATTGCTCCATTAGCGACTGCGACAGCTTGGTCGCCGGGAGCGCGTGCGGATTCTCGTGGATCACGACCTGGTATTCGATGCCGCGCGATGGCACTGCTGAAAAGGCATAGAAGACGCCGAGGCCGCCGAGGTTCTCGAAGCGATTGCTGGTGAAGTAGCCGTCTTCGCCGTATTGCCACTTGGTACCTTGAGTGCGCCTTCGACCTGGAAGAGCGTCTCATGCAGCTGCCCAGTCGAGCAGCACGTCAAGCTCTCTGCTGTACGCTACCGGCCCCGGATAGCCGTTGGCCCACCTATCGGGTGAAATCAGCCTCCGGGCAGCCGGCCCTAAACGCAATGCGCCGGTTCCTGCCATCACTACTACCTCGGCGTGGCAGGTCCTCCCTCCCCGATCCACAGTATCTTCGCCTGGTTGTCAGCAAACGTCAAATCCAAGATACAACGGAACTTATTGTCGCTTTTTCCCAGCTCCCACCTACGACGAGAAAAGCCGGAAGATGAGACGAGTGATGTCAAATCGGTATATTGACATCACTCTCTCCTTGGGAGTAGCGTTAGGTTATGGCCCGAGTAGCGTTCACGTTGAGAATTGACGCCGAAGAGCGCGCCGCCCTTGAGAACCTCAGCAAGGTGGAACGGCGCCCCGTCAATCAACTGCTCAACGAAGCAGTCAGGAACTTCCTGCTCCGGCGCAGGCCAAAGGAAAGCAGCCTGGAAGCCAACCTTGAGCGGTTGCGAGCTTACCGGGAGCGCGATCCTCAGTTCCGCCGTGCCCGCAAGGCATTCATCGAAACCGAAGCTAGTGGGGACGATCCGCTTGAAGGCGAGCCAATTGAAGGACGGCTCGTCAATGGCAGGGTCGAACCCATCGGGCCGGCTCAGAGCAAAATCCGGGACATCTTAGGTGCCTAACTGGGACGAGGACAGCCCCGAGCTGCGACGGAACCTCAGCAAGGTCCTCGATGAGATTGTTCACTCCGCACAGCGGCGAGAATTCCCCACTCTCGCCTCGGCGAAGCGCTGGCAATCTCTGCTCATGAAGAACCTCACCGTCCCCGACGCGCGCTTTGTTGGCGCGTTCCGCGGTGAGCCGGGGCTCGAGAAGATCCAGGTGCGCGTCGGCGTTGGTTACGGCGTGGACGCGGCCGAGGTTGCTGGAGCGCTGGCGGGATTTGAGAGAAAGCTCCACGCGCTCCTCCGGGAACTGGACTTGATGTTGCCCGCTGGTCGGGAGCCAGATGCCGACCAGCTTGCCGCCGTCGTCGATCTGTGTGCATGGGTTCACGCCGAGTGGGTACGCATCCATCCGTTTGCAAACGGGAATGGCCGTACCGCTCGACTTTGGGCCAACTTCATCGCAATGCGCTATGGACTCCCGCCGTTCATTCGTTCGCGGCCCCGCCCGAATTTTGGTTATGCAGACGCCGGCGCCAAAGCGATGCAAAGTGATTGGAAGCCGACCGCAGTCGTCTTCCGGCGATTGTTGGATGCCTTCCTTGATGAGATCTGAAGGTCGTTCAGTCTTGGCAGGAGGGACTTGCGCAAAGTGCGACGACGAAAAAGTGGTCTGCACTCTTCCTATCGGCCTTTCCCAATCTGGCTGGATTATGGTACACAAGAGTTCCGCGACAAACTTGCCACCTACCTCCTCGAATCGGAGGTGCCGGGGACCATCACACGCCGCGGCGATACCGTCGACTACTTCATTCCTGCGCGCCGCAGACGCAGCGATGCCGAACGAGAGGCGCTGAAGGAAGCTTCTGTAGGCTGGCAGGAGATACTGGATGCCGAGGGAATATCGGAAGACGAAATCCTGGCAGACTTTAAGAAGTGGCGGGCGAAGCAGAAACGATGACGGAACAGAAACGCCTGGTGCTCGATGCGAATATTCTCCTTCGCGCCGTATTTGGTATTCGGGTGCGCA
>JAJYAE010000398.1 GCA_021779695.1 Acidobacteriota bacterium
AATCCACTGTCCTCCGGTGATGCGGATTTGGCTTCTCTCCTTCTCTGAACTTCCTGAAAGACAAATATTCCATCCGCCCACAAGCGAGGCTGAAGGCCGCTGATTAGGTCCCGATGGTCGCAGGCATTCTCCACTTGTTTGGCCCTTTCCAGCCACGATTGCCTTATATGAGGCAACCGGCACCAACCGACGCACCTTTTCGCGTCTTCGCGGTTTCATATATTTCCTTTTCGATCAGATATTTGCGCACTTGTCTGCCGCGACCATATTTGGCAGGACAACTGCATTGAAGAAGGACGAAGGCAATTTGAAACAGGGGAGAGCAACCATGAAATTCACTTTTAAAGGAATCCTTTTTCCCGTCATCCTGGCGATGAGCGCCAACACTGTCCTGATCGCGCAGACTAGCAATCCCTGGTTCGAGGGATGGTATCGCGCGAAATATGGTCGGCCTGCTCCGACTGAAGAAGCACGCATTCAAGCC
The DNA here is from genome assembly GCA_021779695.1 of Acidobacteriota bacterium. Next base: position 485 of record JAJYAE010000398.1, read on the forward strand.
GCACAGGCGAGTACAGCTTATCGCTCAGAAACTCCGCACCAAGTCACAGCGCCTGCCGACACCCAGTTTGAGAACTGGTATCGGGCGAAATATGGGCGTCCGGCACCTTCTGAAGTGGAGCGCACTCAGGCTGAACGGGCGACTACGGCTTATCGCGAGGCAACGCCCCGTCAGGCTGCTGCGCCGGCCAACACCTGGTTTGAGAACTGGTTTCGAGACAAATACGGCCGCACGTCTCCTCAGGAAGAGGCGCGCTTGGACGACCAATCCCGCTGATAGTTCGGACGTTAATAATCTGTATCTGTATGTTGACTGAACTCGCCGACATGCGCGAGCAGATGGCTAAGGATGCTGTAACCAAGTGAGAACACGCTTGCCGCCCACTTCGGTGGCGTGTGATTATTCACCTAGAGCCTCATGCTTGCCAGCTTGTGCGAACTCTCTTGGTTACATTTGTCGTAGCGGCTGGCTGGGGATGCCGCCGCATGTTGGGATTGAAGTGACGATTAGCTGATATCACCTTGGATGAGAACGCACATGCGAATTGGTCCCACAGGCGATTGAACACACCGATCCGGTCGACGTCCACAGTCCGCGAACCATGAGAAATGGTGCTTGAGGTCAGAAGCTTCCCTCGTGGCTTGCCGATGCAGCTTCGAAGAACTTCCCAGGGCATGACGAACGATTCTCCCTCAAGCAGCTCTACCAAACCGTCATCGAACATCTCGACCGCGTCGTAAACACCACCCTGGTTCGGCATTTTCATCCGTTCACACAATCAGTTTCCGCACGTTATGCGCGCTGTCCGCCATCGCCGACGAGGTCAGACAGCGCCCAGGTCAAGTTGGACTACATGGGCATGCCTGACATATCGGCCTTGGCCTCGTGTACTGCAGTGACCGTAATCGTGCCGCCCTTAACGCTTCCCTCGACCTTCACATGCTTGCCGGCAAAGGGTGCGATAGTCTCGGGCTTTCCCGACAGCGTATAGACTTTATTGCCCGCTACAAGGGCGTAGCTGGCACCGCCCTTTACGCACTCCGCGATACATTGAGCATCCGTCTTGCCGGGGAGCATGTGCTTTTTGCCGCACATGGTGTCGCTAATGACTCCTTCCACGGGTTGGGGGGCGGCATGAACCTGCTGGATTGCGGGAATCATGACGGCGGTGAAGGCGAGGGTGAAGAGGGGCATTTTTCTCACAGTGTTCTCCATTGATCTTGAAACGAATATCAGACAAGTTGTCAAAAGCAGACCAGACCGTGAGGAGCGCTAACTCCCGTGTCGGCCCATGCAAACGGTAAATCACAGGCTTTCGAAGTGGCCATAAGGAATTTCGGCCGCCCAGTTAATTTCCTGCTCTTCCTATAGGCATGTCACATGCCAAACGGTTACCGCAAGCACCAGGTCGATAAATCTCGTGCATGAAGGCAAAAACCGGCTTTTCGCCTTGAGCATACCCTTCGAGGTGCCGCAAATCCGGCACTTCCTGCCGCATTTGGGACGAGATCCCATGGAAGTCGAAGTCATCGACCAGCTCCAGTTTCTGTAGATTGCCGTCGCGCTAAAGATCGGAACAGCTCTCCAGCGCCTGGCGGTCCATAACGGTGAGGATGGTGCCGCGCACGTCCTCGATTCGCCGGCACCGGAAGCCGCTCAGTACGCGGGTCACGGTTTCCCGGGACGCGCCAATACACTTTGCGATCTCTTCATGGGTGAGTGCGAGATGAACGCGGGTACCAGGGTCCGTCTTTCGCCCATCGGCGCACCATTCCAACAGCAACCGGCCGATCTTCGCCGAAGTGCAGTGCGTGAGTCCGAATGTTCGCAGCCTGGAGCAGGCCTCGTCCTGCTGCAGGCTCAACTCGCACGCCACTGCCTTGTAGGCTTCCGGATACCGATTCAAGAAGTCCAGAAAGTCTGAGCGGCGAACCGACGCGACAGTGCACTGATACATCGTCTCCGCTGTCATCGAGTACGGATTGTCGGTGATGACAGAGGACAGGCCCAGAATCTCACCGGGCCGGGCGATGCGCAGAATGAAGCGCCTGCTGTCGTTCGAAGTCGTGAAGAGCTTTACCCTGCATTCGTAGGCAATCCAGATGTTCGAAGGATTTTGATGTTCCTCGAAGAGCAACGTATTAGAGAGGCATGAAGAGTGGGTGGTAATTGAATCAAAATCGTTCAATTCCCTGCTGGGCAAGTACTCGAAGAACTCGCTTGTCCGCCATGATCGATTGGTCGCGGTTGTCAAAGGGTCAACTTCTGCGTTCATTCAAATCCCCTCGGTTCTCTTCAGCGTTCGCTTCAGCACTGTTTCGATCGCTGCCTTTGTCCCGACGTACTCTTCCGACCGAGTCTTTCCGAAAAGCTTCCTGGCTTCCAGTGCAAACAACTCCTCCTTCTGGCCCTGCCAGAAGTCAGGCTTGAGGCGGCATTCAAATCGGAGGTGATCTAACTGCAGCTCGATCGCCGAAACGTTCCGGGGGAAATGCCGCCGCACGTTCACTACGCCGACATACAGTCCGCTGATGCCAGGACCTTTACTTTGTGCTTCGACCACCATGGCAGTGTCCTCCGCGACATCAATTGAGAGTTTCATGAAACGTTCCGGACACATCAACATCCTTCATCCTTTGCCGGAGACTTTTGCTGCCTGGCCCAGAACATCGCGGATCAACACCGTGATGTCACTGGGCGTTTCTTTGTGCGGAATCTCGGGGAGCGTGCAGCGAGTATTACCGGGCGCTCCCTTCTCCGATTCGGATCTCATCGGCATGTTGCATTCGCCGCACATCATTTCGTTCTTCTGAACGTAATGAGGGTTCTTCGACTTGTAGCAAACGCGACAGGTGGCGAGGGAGACGTGAACAACATTGTCCTGAGTCCGCCGCAGGATGAACTTTGCCTTTTGCCCTGAAGCGCTTCCTTCGAAAAGACGAAGTTCCATGGGCTTCAGCTTCGTGGGATCGAAGTGAAGGTCCTGCCCTGCCGCAAGCACAACTGGCGGAGTATCGCTCTTCTGCGGACCTTCGCTGCGATACATCACTATGACGTTGATACCGATCAATGCCATGAACACTCCAAACAATGCCCATAGAGGCCAGTGAGAGTACCAATGGTGCTGCCGGACCACGGCATGTTTCGGTTTGATTCGGGAATGTCCCATAAGTCGCCTCAATTGCCATCAAGAGCAAAGACGATGTTTGTTGTCGGTGAGCGGCGGCCGCCGGGAACGAATCTCCGCCCGGTCAATTGCGTG
>JAJYAE010000065.1 GCA_021779695.1 Acidobacteriota bacterium
CTGGCGGCGGACGTGAATTTCACCCTTGAGGATGAGGATCATGTGCTCGGCGGCGGTGCCTTCCTCGAAGAGAATATCTCCCGGCTCGGCAACAAACTCTTCGCCGTGGCGCGCGAGCCAAAGACGATCCTCAAACGGAAGGCCATGGAGCGGGCCGATGCGTTCTATGGCTTCGGCGATTTCCTCTGGCGGCGTGGGATGGGTGGGGGGCTTGAAGGTGAGGGTGAGCATGAGGCCTCCGAGGGTGGAAACAGGATAGCTGATGGGTGAGCGGAGGGCTGTGAATGAATTGGGATGGGGACCTGCCATCGTTGCGGGGGAGCTGGCGGAGGCAGGCCTCCATGTTGCGGGTAAAGGGAATGCCTGAGCGGGTGATATGATGGGCCGGTTGATTGCGAGAAGTGAGGTTGGTGCGATGATGAAAGCCTTTACATGGGTGGCGCTACTGGCGACTGGAGTGGCTGCGATGGCACAGACAGCGACGTTCGATGCGGCGGCGAAGGTCTTCCGGCTGAATGGCGGCAATGCCTCCTATGTCTTTGGCGTCAACGAGCGCGGCGAGCTGCAGCAGATGTACTGGGGTGGCAGGCTGGGCGCAGAGGACACGTTTCCTCAGGCGAAGCCAATGATGGGGTGGAGTTCATTTGATTCGTCGTATACGACAACGCCGCAGGAGTATGCGGGATGGGGCGCCGGGTTGTTTGTGGAGCCCGCGCTCAAAGTGACGTTTCCGGACGGAAACCGCGATCTGGTGTTGCACTATGCGAGTCATACGATGGCGGCCAGCGGCGTGGATGTGGTGATGAAGGATATCGAGCGGCCGGTGTTTGTGACGCTGCATTATGCGATGGACCCGGCGAGCGGAATCCTGGCGCGGTCGGCGACGATTGAGAACCGCGGCACGACCCCGGTGACGGTGGAGCAGGCGGCCGCGGCGGCGTGGGCGCTGCCCGCCGGGCACTACACGCTGGATTACCTGACAGGGCGCTGGGCAGGCGAATGGACGCTGACACAGGAGACACTGCATCCGGGGGCGCGGGTGATTGAAAGTCGGCGCGGAACGACTGGACACCAGGCGAATCCCTGGTTTGCGATTCAGGCGGGTGCCCCGAGCGAAGACGCGGGCGAGGTGTGGTTCGGCGCGCTGGCGTGGAGCGGGTCCTGGCGAATCACGGTGGAGCAGGACCAGCTGGATGCGGTGCGGGTGACCGGCGGCTTTAATCCGTTTGATTTTGGCTATGTTCTGCATCCGGGCGAGAAACTGGAGACCCCTGTGTTCTATGGCGGCTATTCGGCGCACGGCATGGGAGGCGCGTCTCGTCTGTTGCATCACTACGAGATTGCGCACATCTTGCCGCACCGAATTGGCACGGGCGAAGACGCAGCGCCCAAGCCTCGGCCGGTGATCTACAACTCGTGGGAGGCGACAGAGTTCAACGTAAGCGAGGCCGGGCAGATTGCGCTGGCGGAACGTGCAGCGGCGCTGGGCGTAGACCGCTTCGTCATGGACGATGGGTGGTTTGGGCAGCGGAAGGATGACCACGCGGGCTTGGGAGACTGGTATGTGAATCCGCAGAAGTTTCCGCATGGACTGAAGCCGCTGATCGACAGGGTGCATGCACTGGGGATGGATTTTGGGCTGTGGGTGGAGCCGGAGATGGTCAATCCAAACTCGGACCTGTATCGCAAACATCCAGACTGGGTGCTGAACTTTCCGGGGCGTCCGCGGACGGAGCAGCGCAATCAATTGGTGTTGAACCTGGCGCGGCCGGATGTGAAGGAATATGTGCTGAACCTTCTCGATAAATTGCTCACGGAGAACGATATCGCTTTCCTGAAGTGGGACTACAACCGCAACTGGAGCGAGCCGGGCTGGGACCAGCTACCGCCTGCGGAGCAAAAGAGGGTCTACGTGGCCTTTACAGAGAATCTGTACAGCATTCTTGCAGAACTGCACAAACGGCATCCGAAGGTGGAGCTGGAATCGTGCTCTGGCGGGGGCGGACGCGTGGACCTAGGAATTCTGCGTTATGCGGATGAGGTGTGGCCTTCGGACAACACGGATCCTTTTGACAGGCTCACGCAGCAGTATGGTTTCACCTATGCGTACACGCCGCAGATCATGATGGCGTGGGTGACCGACTCACCGCACTGGCTGAACAAGCGAAGCACTTCGCTGACCTACCGGATGCTGAGTTCGATGGAAGGCTCGCTGGGGATTGGGGCAGACATCACGAAGTGGAATGACGAAGAGATGGCCACGGCCAAGCGCCTGATTGCGGCTTATCACCAGGTGCAGAGGACGATTGTGCAGGGCGACCAGTACCGGCTGATTTCGCCGTTGAATGGGAGCGAGTTCAGCGCCACGCAGGCGGTGAACCAGGACAAAAGCCAATCGGTGGTCTTCCTGTACATTCATTCGACACAGGAGGGGCGCATATTTCCGTTGCTGAAGCTGAAGGGGCTGGACCCGAAGGCTCAGTACACGCTGACCTCGATTGAGGGCAAGGCTCTGGCGGAGACGCCGGCGGTGGCGAGCGGGGCGTGGTGGATGAACCATGGCCTTCAGATGGATGGCGACTTCCGCGGGGACTTTCAGGCGGCGGCCTTCCGGCTGGACCGGAAGTAGGCAGAGCGATTCGGCTGTGCGAAACTCCGGAGCAAGCCTGTCTGAGATTGCGAAATGGGGTGGGATGGACGGCGGACCGCCGCCGTCATGATGGAGATCTATGGCCCGTTTTCCGATGGTGGCGTCCCGGTTGAGCCGCGTGCGACCAGGCTGGTTGAAACCAGGAATTCGCGCTGGATCTTTTCGCCACTGGTTTTCTCTGCCTGTTGACGAAGCGCCTCAAACGCGGATCGTGCAAGATCGACACGGGAAAGTCGAATGGTGGTGAGCGGGGGAAGTGTGAATTCGGCAAAGTCAATGTCGTCCAGGCCGACGACGGAGAGATCCTGGGGGACTTTGAGCCCTTTCAGATAAGCGGCGCGCAGCACGCCGATGGCGGTCATGTCATTCGAACACAGGATGGCTGTGGGCCGCGAGGAGAGTGATTGGAGGCGCTCAAAGCCCGCCACGCCGCCTTTGAGAGTGTGATTGCACTCAATAATCCAGCTTTTGTGAACGGTGAGCCCTGCATCTTCCATGGCGGCACGGAAGTCATTCTCGCGTGTGACTGCGGAGTGGATGGTGTGCGGGCCGGCGAGAAATCCGATCCGGACATGACCTAAGTCCGCAAGATGCTGAATGGCAGCTCGAATGCCGGTGGAGTAATCGAGGAGGATGGTACTGGCTTTTGGGTCGTCGAGATGGAACTCTGCAAGCACCATGGGAATGTCGTGGTAGGCAAGCTGCTCCAGGACTGGTTCCTCTTCGCCGAAGGTGAGTACGGCGACACCCTCGACCTTTCGCTCAATCATACGGCGCACACAGGTGGTGAGGATCGCGGGGTCACTGTTTGACGAGCTGACGAGAATCTCATATCCATTTGCAACTGCAATTTCCTCGAAACTCTGGATAAGTTCGGGAAAGAATGGATTGGTGATGTTCTCGACGATAATGCCGAGGATGCGGCTGCGCCCGGAAACGAGGCTGCGTGCCATCGTATTCGGAAAATAGTTGAGCTGTTCAATGGCTGCCCAAACGCGCTTGGCCAGCCTATCGCTGACAACGGGTGCGCCATTGATAGTCCGGGAGACCGTGGCAATGGAGACCTTGGCAAGGGCAGCCACGGCACGAATATCGGGGGCTTTGTCGGGGACCTTGCGAATCGCTCGTCGAGCCACGGCCTAATCCTAAAACAACTACCCTCGAATTGCGAAAGTTGAATCGAAGGCAGTGGCCCTGGGGTCCACTGCGGAGCGTCGCCAGATTTCAGTCCGCCTGGGCAAGAAAGAGCCGAAGGTCCCGGAGGTTATGTCCGGTGGGGCCTGTGACCACAGCATCACCCAAGGCTGTAAAGAGCGGGCAGGCATTGAATGCTTGCAGGGACTCCTCGGGGCTGAAGCCGAAGGCCCGGGCGCGGCTGACCGTCGTGGGATCCACAATTGCGCCAGCGTTCTGCGTGTTTCCATCGATGCCATCTGAGCCAGCGCTGAGGATTGCAAGAGTCTGGCCTGGATACTTTGCCAGTTCGAGCGCGCAGGCCAGGGCAAATTGCTGATTGCGGCCCCCAGCGCCGGGCGCCCGGTCCAGAGTGACCGTGACTTCGCCGCCGGAAATGAGGCAGAAACGGGGATGAATGGCGCGGAGCTCATGGAACCGGCTAAGCAGGTATTGTGCGGCGTCGGCATAATCCCAGTCATCGCAGGAGTTGTCGACCGCAACAAAGTAGCCGGCCTTCTGTGCGAGCAGGCGTGCATTCTCAACGAGATCATGGCCGGAGAGCAAGATTTCAAAGACGGAGTCGCGAAAGGCCTTATTTTCCCCGTCCATTGATTTTGCGGAGGTGATGCGGCGGAACTGTCCAGCGCCGCGGGTTGCTCGATTCAGGAACGGCGGAAGCCAGCCTTTGTTGCCGGGGGATTCAGGAAGATCAGGGCGCTCCAGAAAAGCGCGGACGGCGGGCGGCAACTTCTCCGCGATTTCGTATTTGAAGAGGATCTCACGGACTTCAAGCACGGTGGTGTGATCGGGAGAGGTGGGTCCCGACGAGAGTGCATCCAGAGAGCGCAACGGTACATCGGGCACAAGGAGATTGATCTTGGTGGCATCCGGCGCAGCCATGGCCAGACGCCCACCCTTGACGGCAGAAAAGTGTTTACGCAGGGTATTGATCTCCTGAATGGGAGCTCCGGAGGCGAGCAGAGCTTCGTGAAACTTCTGCGTGTCTTCCAGGGAGATGCCGGGGTCAAGAGGCAGATCAAACATAGCTGATCCACCGCCCGAAATCAGGAAGAAAACGATGGTATCCTTCTTTGCCTTTCGGAGCAGGGCGAGCGCCGCGCGTGCCGCGGCAAAGGAATCCTCGTTGGGCAGAGGATGTCCACCCCCGAAGTAGCGAAAGCGCCAGTTGCGCTTGGCGGGCCCAAACTTGGAACAGTAAATTCCGCGAAGGCCCTTGCGGCGTTTCATTCGGCTGAGTAGGACATCCAGCATGGTGCCGGCAGCTTTGCCGAGGGCGATAACGAAGACTCGCTTGAAGCCGGCCAGGTTAATTTCGTCCGGGCCACTCCCGTCTGGCAAGAGCCGCTTGAGCACGTTGCCTTCGAATTGAAATCGACGATCAAAAGCGGAGGAGATGTCGCAAGCGGCGAGAGCGCCGGAAAAGATCTCAGAGATTGTGAGGTGCAGGGGGTCAAGCATCGGATCGCTGACGGTGTTCATCCCAATTGCTCCTTGAGCCAGCACGCGAGGGCGTTCTGCATCGCATCAAGCTGGCCGGCGAAAAAGTGATCGGCGCCGGGTAGGAGCACCAGAGTTTTGGGCGGGGCAGCGTCGGTGACAATCTGCTCCAGATCCTGCTTCGGGGCGTACATGTCCTGGTCTCCACTGAGGAATAGCTTGGGCAGAGAGCAGTGACGGAGAAAGGTGAAAGGATAATGCCGGTTTTCAGCCTGAGTAGGAAGTCCAAGAGCCACCAACGCGCGCAGGTTTGCGGCGGGCGGTTGAGACTGGCAAGCGGCGGAGAGGGCCATCGCGGCTCCGAAGCTGAAACCAGCGAGGAGAATGGGCAGGTTCAATTCGGTTTGAATCCAATGCAGAGCGGTGAGGACGTCGTCGGATTCCGCGCGCCCGTCGTGCGTGCCTTCGCTTCGTCCTGTCCCGCGAAAATTAAAGCGCAGGACGGGCAGGCAGAAGCCCCATTCGCGTGCGTTCAGGACCTTCATGGCATGGTAGACAACCTTGTTGTGCATGGTGCCGCCACCCTTGGGGTGGGGGTGGCAGACCAGCGCTGCGCACACGGCATGGGGAGATCCTTCGTTAAGCAGAGCTTCAAGCCGGCCTGCGGGGCCTGCAAGTTCGACGCTGCGCACCCGAGCGGCAGCTGGTGAAGATGCGTCTGAAGAGATCATTCAGCCCATATTTTACGCGCGTGGGTCTGGCCGGCGTGTGCGCGCACAAGCAGAATCGCTCGCGGAGGGATGGTGCGCTGCTGGGCTGGACTCAAACGATAAATATGCCGGCATGTTGCCCGCCACGTCATGCGATATTCTGTGGGCATCATGCCAGAGTTAGCGCCGATTGATCCGATCCGGCTCACCCGCGAACTTGTTGCGGTTGAATCAACAACGTATCACGAGGGAGCCGTAGGCCGGTACCTTAACGAATATCTGTTGCAGCGCGGCTGGGTAGTGGACCGAACTCCCGTGCCGCAACCGGGGGACAGCGGGTCAACGGACGAGCGCTGGAACATCTACGCGGGAGTGTTTGGGCAGCAACCTGATCTGGTTTTTTCAACCCACATGGACACCGTGCCTCCTTACATCCCGTTCCGCGAGGACGAAGAGTTTCTTTACGGGCGCGGAGTTTGTGATGCGAAGGGCATCATTGCAGCACAGATTGTGGCTGCGGAGGCGCTGCGCGCAGCCGGCCTGCACGTGGGCATGCTGTTTGTGTCAGGCGAGGAGCGGGACTCAGCGGGTGCAAAGGTGGCGAATCAGTCGCCGAAGGGCAGCCGATTCCTGATCAACGGTGAGCCGACCGATAACAGGCTTGCGCTGGCGTCCAAGGGCGCGCTGCGCACGGTGCTGCGGTCCAGCGGCAAGATGGGCCACTCGGCATATCCCGAATTGGGGGAGAGTGCCGTGCACAAGCTCGTCACGGCATTGAACAAGCTTCTGGCGCTGGAGCTTCCGGTGGTTGACGATGTGGGACCAAGCACGTTGAACATTGGCCAGGTGCATGGCGGCTACGCTCCGAATGTGATTGCCGACCACGCTGAGGCGCAAGTCCTGGTGCGCCTGGTGGGGAATTCGGCGCCGGTGCGCAAAGCGATTGTGGAAGCGGTGGCGGGACTGGCGGAGGTGGACTTCACGCTGGAGATTCCCTTTGTGCGCCTGCGGGCGGTGGATGGCTTGCCCACAATGATCGCGAAGTTCACAACAGATATCCCGCAGTTGAGCAACTGGGGCGAGCCTCTTCTGCTGGGGCCGGGGTCGATTCACGTGGCGCACACACCCCATGAAAGGCTGGCGAAGAAAGAATTGCTGGAAGCTGTGGACTTGTATGTGCAGCTTGGCAAGAAGCTGCTGGTCTAAAACTTAATTGCAAAGTGGAGGTCGTAGGATGGCTGTGTCAGTGTATGAGATTCCCCTGCAGACGATTAACGGTGAGGCCGCGACACTGGGTGCGTACCAGGGCAAGGTTGTGCTCGTGGTGAATGTGGCTTCAAAATGCGGTTTGACGCCGCAGTATGAAGGGCTGGAGGCCCTTTACGAACGCTTCAGCGGGCAGGGCTTTGTAATTGCCGGATTTCCGGCCAATGACTTCAAGAGTCAGGAGCCGGGCACCAACGAAGAGATTCAGACTTTTTGCTCGATGAACTACGGCGTGACGTTTCCGCTCTTCAGCAAGATCACAGTGGTGGGACCGGAAAAGCACCCACTTTACGCTGCCTTGATTGCAGCTCAACCCAAGGCGGTAAGCACGGCCGAAGTTCCTTTTGCGCAAAAGCTAAGAGGCTACGGAATCGAGACGAATGCCGAGCCGGAGATCCTGTGGAACTTTGAAAAGTTTCTTCTCAGCAGGAGCGGTGAGGTCGTGAAGCGCTTCTCGCCGGACACCGCACCGGACGCTCCTGAGCTTGTGTTAGCGATTGAAGCGGAGTTGGCGAAAGGCTGAGGGGATTGTAGCTCGGTGCATGCATCAGGCAGCCGGTTCAAGAGCCTGCTGCCTTTTCATTCTGTCCTTCGATGTGCGGCGGGTCTCCGACTGCGATATGCTCAGCGCATGCGATCGGATTCTTCCCCCGTCTCTGGACCAATGAATCAGCTTGAACATGCGGCCTCGTCCTATCTGCGTTCCGCGCGACATCAGCCCGTTCACTGGCATGCGTGGGGGACGTCAGCTTTTGCACGTGCACAGTCCGAGGACAAGCCGATTCTGCTGGACATTGGCGCGGTGTGGTGTCACTGGTGTCACGTGATGGATCGCGAGTCCTATGAGGATGAGGAGATCGCGCGGATCATCAACCAGCAATATGTCGCGATCAAGGTGGATCGCGATGAGCGTCCTGATGTGGATGCGCGTTATCAGGCGGCGGTGTCGGCGATCAGCGGGCAGGGCGGATGGCCTTTGACGGCTTTCTTGACGCCGGATGGACGGCCGTACTTTGGGGGGACGTATTTCCCGCGGGATGACCGCTATGGGCGCCCCGGCTTTGGCCGAGTGTTACTGACGATGGCGCAGGTATGGCGCGAGCGGCGCGAAGAGGCGCTGGAGTCGGCGTCGAGTGTAATGGCTGCGATTGAGCAGAACGAGAGCTTCTCCTCGCGTGGTGATGAACTGACCCGCGCGCTGACGGAGAAGATCTCGAAGTCGACGCTGGCGATGTTTGATCCGCACCACGGCGGCTTTGGGTCGCAGCCAAAATTTCCGCATCCCCCTGCATTGGATTTGCTGCTTCATATCGCAGTCCATGATGGCAACAAGCAAGCGCGCGAAGCGGTCCAGGTGACCCTGGACAAGATGGCGCACGGAGGTGTGTACGACCAGCTCGCCGGAGGGTTTCACCGTTACAGCGTGGACGAGCGGTGGGTGGTGCCGCATTTCGAAAAGATGTTGTACGACAACACGGAACTGCTGCGGAATTATGTGCACGGATTCCAGAGCTATGTCCGGGAGGATTTTCGGCAAACGGCGCTGGAGATTGTCGGCTGGCTCGACGGGACATTGACGAATCGGGAGCACGGTGGCTTCTACGCTTCTCAGGATGCCGATATCAATCTTGAGGATGACGGCGACTACTTTACCTGGACCCTGGATGAGGCTCGTGCGGTACTGACGCCAGAGGAAATGGATGCAGCCGCGCGGTATTACGACATCGGGGAGCTGGGCGACATGCATCACGACCCTGCGAAGAACGTGTTGCACCGCAAATATGCGTTGGCCGATCTGGCCGGGGACATGGGCAGAACTCCGGAGGAGTTCGAGAGGATACTGGCCGCGGCGCGGCGCAAACTTATGCAGGCGCGCTTGCTGAGACCAACGCCCTTTGTCGATCGGACGATTTATACGGGCTGGAATGCGATGGCGGTGACTTCCTATCTGGAAGCGGCGCGAGTGCTGCGGGTGAGCGAGCCGCGAGAGTTTGCCATCAAGACGCTGAACCGGCTTTTGGCTGAGGCGTGGGATGGTGGCAGCATGCTGTATCGGGTGATTGCGTATCACGATGGAGCACCACCGGCGGAAAAAGTAGAGGCAAATCTGGACGATTATGCATTTATGGTTCATGCCTGCGTGGATGGATGGCTGGCAACGGGAGACATGCGCTTTTATGACGCGGGGCGGAAGCTGGCGGATGCGATGATCGAGCGATTTTATGACCGCGCGGCGGGGGCGTTTTATGACACCGCAACAAAGCAGAATGGAGCTGCGCCGCTCGGCGCACTCAGCGCGCGACGCAAGCCGCTCCAGGATTCGCCGACGCCGGGAGGTAATCCGACTACCGCTACGGCGCTCCTGCGGCTGGAGAATTTGAGCGGAAATCGCACATATCGTGAGATTGCCGAGGATACCCTGGGGTCCTTCGCGGGCGTTGTGGAGCATTTTGGACTCTATGCCGGAAGCTACGGGCTTGCTTTGGAGCGCCTGTTGCTCGATCCGGTGGAAGTCGTGGTGGTGGGGTCTGGAATTGAGGCCGATCAACTGGAGGCGCTTGCATTGGCAGGATTTTCGGTGAACAAGACAGTGGTCCGTCTGACGCCGCAACAGGTGAAAGCCGGGGAGCTTCCCGGGGCATTGGCGGAAACCGTCCTGCAAGTGCCAGAGCAGGCGGGGCCCCGTGCGTGGGCGCTGGTGTGCAAAGGGCGCACCTGTCTGCCGCCGATTGTTGATGCAGACGAGCTGTTGCGTGCGCTCACGGCTTCAAGTGGCGAAGGTGCATGAGTCATTCGCCTGTGAATGGATTGCCCTCTGGAGCTTTGCTGGCCGTCGGATCGTGCCGGGCGGGGGCTTCCTGCGAGACGCTGCGGGCGATGTTTTTCGCGCTGTCCAATGTTTTGTTGAAGACGCGATAGGGGTCACCGGGCAGCAGGTTCTTTTCTTCGAGCGCGAGACGCACGCGGCGCCGGAACTCACGAACGGGAGCAAACTGCCGGGTTGCGCGCGTTTTGAACACGACGGGAAAAATCATCTCCGAGCCTTTGACGGCATCCACTCCCAGGATTTGTGGATCGGCAATAAAATCATCACGAAAAATCTCACAGTTTCGAACATCCATGGCGATCTGCCGGAGAAGCGCGAGGACGGAGTCTGGATTAGCGGAGTAGTCGACACTGACGTTGATGGTGGCGATGGAGTAGTCAATGCTCTGGTTGGCGACGGTCGTGATTTGCGAGTTGGGGATCACATAGAGGGTTCCGTCGGAGTCGCGTACAGTGGTTCGTCTTAGGGTCATACTTTCGACCACTCCTCCGACGCCGGCAATGCGTACGGTATCCCCAACGTTGAATTGGTCTTCAATCAGGATGAGAATGCCGTTCAGCATGTCGCGGACGATGTTCTGGGCGGCGAGGCCGATGGCCACCCCGGCAACACCTGCTGAGGCAAGCAAAGGGGCCATGTCGACGCCCACGGCGGCGAGGAACTGCATGCCGGCGATGGCGGCAATAATGGCCAGTCCGGTGGTACGGATGACACCGGCTAAAGTCTTGACCTGACCCATGCGGGCGGGACCTGCCGCATGCTGCTCGGCGACGTAGACCATTCGAGCTGTGAATGCGCGAAGCAACCGATTGAGAATAAAGGCGATAATTGCCACCATGATGAGGTGTGGCAACTTGATGTGGAGGAACTCCTGCGTGTCGTCTATCCACTCATCCAGCACCTTGCCCATGAATTGCCCACGGGTAAGCCATGCCGTGCCGGCCGCAAGTAAAAAGGGATGCATCGCAATCTCCTGTTTTCTAGACTAGACTGTGCGCAGACAGCTTCGGGGCGTATTCGATCCGAGATCCCCAGGTTTGAGAAATTGCCCCGGACGTGAGGGAAGTGCAGGCCGCAGGAGGTGCGCATGACTTTCCATCGCAAAGGCAGACTCATCTGTCGAATCGTGAAGGTTCCTCATTATCTTCAGCAATCGAAGACACGAAGGACGATGTTGCTGTCTTGGACTGCGGCGACTGTCTTCCTGTCCTGGGCAACCTGGATAGCGTGCCAAACACCGTCCACGCCTGCCGCACACCACGAGACGAGTGGGAACTCGGTTGCAACGGGAGCGGTAGCGAAGGGCAATCCGGCAGCTGCGAAAGCGCATGCGGCTCCGCAAAAGCCACCGGGCCCTGCAGAAATTGCGCACCGGCAAAAGATGGTGGCTGAAAGCACGCAGATGCTGAGCCTTGCTGTTGCACTGAAGGCGGCTGTAGATAAGACCAATAAAGACACGCTGTCGCTGAATGTGATCCGCCGAGCGAATGAATTGGAACGGCTTGCGCACAGCATGAAGGAGGAACTGCGACAAACGGGAGGACCGGGCAGTTAGGCCCATGGGGCTGAAGAAGAAAGCGCAAGCTGCGCGCACTCAAGCCAATTGGAGCGGACCTTTGGATTTGCGGGATATGAAGGTGATCGCGTGGAGGCTGCAATGAAATTCTGCTGGCACCAATTCAGGCGGGTAATGGTGGGGCCGGGATCGAATCCTGGGAAATATGGGGGAACCTCCAGGTGGGCGATGATGATTGCCGGCGCGCTGATGCTGCTCTTGGCTCCCACTGTTTGCGCGCAGGGGGGGCAGACGGCCAACGGTCCTCCGAAGCCTCTCGGATACGTCCTGCCAGAAGCGAATCGCCCGCCCGATGCAAACGACCGGATGGTGATGCAGCAAGAGCATAAGAAGGCTGAAGACTTCGAAAGAGTGAATGCCGCGCGGCTTCGCCAAATCAACGATGAAAGTACCAAGCTGGTGATTCTGGCACGGGATGTAAAGGCCAAGATGGATCTGGCTGGAACGAAGCCGCTTCCGCCGGAACTGATCAAGGAGGCGGAGGTGATCGAACTGCTGGCCCATGATGTACAGCAAAAGATGAAGCTGACCGTGGGTGGGGGCTAGGGGATGCGTTTTTTTACGAGCCGTCGAAGGGATTTTTTTGAGGCAGACAAGGTGGCTTCGTCCGAAGCTGGAAGTGGTGCCTGCCTATTCTCAGCGCTTGTACGCTCCTTGGTGGTGTTGTGCTTTCTCTGCGACGGACTGCTCTTTGGCCCTAATCTCGGGCGAGCGCAACAGCCGTCTGGAAGGCCTCCGATGATGGGCAGAATGGGCTACCCAGGCAATGACATCCCGGCCACGGATCCTGTGCTTCAGGCAAAGCAGGTGCGGGCGTTGAATGAGCAGCGGCAGAAACAGATGGTTTCAGATGCTGAGAAGCTGTTGGAACTCGCGCGCGAGCTGCACGCTGCCATTGGAGCGAGCCCGGATTCGTCTCTGACCGCCGACCAGATCCGAACGATCGAGCGGATTGAAAGGCTGGCAAGGAGCGTGAAGGACAAGATGAGCTTCAGCGTAGTGGATGGACTCCCACCGCAGGTTCCGGGTGCAACGAGGCTTCCATTTCCGTGACGCGAGGGCGAGAGAACTGGGCGCATGGCGGGGGAGTTGATTGCTACAATCATGGAGGTCCGAACCAGAGTACGGGTGTTTGGGAGACAAACGAATGGGAGCTGCGGTTTCCAGCGCACGCAAGCCTAGAGAAGGTGCCGGGCTGGCTGCCGAACAACTGATTGAAATCTACAGATTGATATATCTTTCGCGCCGCATTGACGACCGCGAAATCATGCTGAAGCGTCAGCAGAAGATATTCTTCCAGATATCAGGCGCGGGCCACGAAGCTTTACAGGTGGCGGCGGCGCTGGCGCTCAAACCGGGTTACGACTGGTTCTTCCCCTACTATCGAGACCGTGCGCTTTGCCTGGCGCTCGGTGTTTCGCCGTATCAGATGTTTCTGCAGGCTGTTGGATCAGCCGAGGACTCAGCCAGCGGCGGACGACAGATGCCAACGCACTGGAGCAGCACGCAACTGCATATTGTGAGCACCTCTTCATCGACAGCGACCCAGGTGCTGCATGCGGTAGGGTGTGCGGAAGCAGGGCGGTATTTCAGCCGGCATCCGGAAGCCGCCGTAAAGGCAAGCGGGGATTATCGGGCATTCCACGATGTGCAGTTTCAAGCGGACGAGGTCGTTCTGACGACCATTGGCGAAGGGTCTACGTCCCAGGGAGAGTTCTGGGAAGCGCTGAGCGCGGCGTCAAACAAGAAACTGCCAGTTATCTTTTGTGTGGAAGATAATGGGTATGCAATTAGTGTTCCGGTGGAAGTGAATACCCCTGGCGGGAACATCTCGCGGCTGGTGGCTAATTTCCCGAATTTCTTTTTTGCGGAAGTAGACGGGACGGATCCGGAAGCATCGCTTCGGGCGTTCGAAACTGCGGCTGCGCATTGCCGGGCTGGTCTTGGGCCTGCCTTTATCCACGGGCATTGCATCCGGCCTTACTCGCACTCGCTTTCAGATGACGACAAGCTCTATCGCTCTGCGGCGGAGCGCGAGGCGGATGCACTCCGCGACCCACTGACCAAAATGCAGATGCGCCTGCTACGCGAGGGTATTCTGACTGCGGAGCAGATTGCCGAATTGGAACAGGCTGCCGACCGAGAAGCCGCCGAGGCCGCAGAGAAGGCGCTAGGCGCTGCACTGCCAGAGATCGCGAGTATTCCGCGGCATGTGTATTCGGAAGACCTGGATCCAGTTCATGCCGACTTTGCGACGGAGATGCCGAAGGCGCCGAACGGCAAAGGCACCGCGCCGAAGACGATGGCGGACCTGATCAACGCGTGCCTGCACGATGAGATGCGGCGCGATCCGCGCATCGTGGTCTATGGCGAAGACGTGGCAGACGCGAGTCGCGAGACCGCCCTCACTGAGGTCAAGGGCAAGGGCGGCGTCTTCAAGCTGACAGCGGGTCTGCAGACAAAGTTCGGCTCCGAACGGGTCTTCAATTCTCAACTTGCCGAAGCCAACATCGTCGGCAGAGCCGTGGGATATGCGGTGCGCGGCATGAAGCCGGTGGTGGAGATCCAGTTCTTCGATTACATCTGGCCGGCGATGCACCAGATCCGCAACGAGCTTGCCCTGATGCGGTGGCGGTCAAACGGAACATGGGCCGCACCTGCGGTGATGCGTGTGCCGATCGGCGGATACTTGACCGGCGGAGCAATCTATCATTCGCAGTCCGGCGAGAGCATGTTTACGCATATTCCGGGCCTGCGCGTGGTCTTTCCGTCGAATGCGCTGGACGCGAATGGACTACTGCGAACGGCGATTCGATGTGATGACCCGGTGTTGTTCCTCGAGCACAAGCGGCTTTATCGAGAGACCTATGGCCGGGCGGCATATCCGGGACCGGATTTTGCCATTCCGTTTGGCAAGGCAAAGATTGTGCGGCCGGGCAAGGATCTGACCCTGGTCACCTATGGCGCCGTGGTGCCGCGGGCTCTGCAGGCTGCTGAACGCGCGCATCGTGAGAACGGCATCGACGTGGAGATTCTGGATCTGCGCACGCTCAGCCCGTATGACTGGGAGGCGATTGCGACCTCGGTTCACAAGACGAGTCGCGTGATTGTGGCGCACGAGGACATGCTGAGCTGGGGCTATGGGGCGGAGATTGCAGCGCGGATTGCGGATGAGCTCTTTGAGGATCTGGATGCGCCGGTGAAGCGTGTGGGATCGATGGATACGTTTGTGGCGTATCAGCCCCAACTGGAGGATGCGATCCTTCCGCAGCCGGAGACCATTTTGAGGGCAATTCGCGAACTGCGGGCTTATTAACGCGAACGGAGCAGCGCAGCGACGGCCTCGGCAAGCGAAGACAATTGTAGATCGGCAAGCGACGCGGCCTGCTCCGCGCCTGCCTTCTGATGCTCCTTGTCTCCATGGATGAAGATGCTGAGCATGCCGATGGCGCGGGCGAACTGAATGTCGGATAACGAGTCGCCAATCATGGCGCTGGTGGCAGCGTCGATGTTCGCAAAGTCGCGCTGAGCCTGGTGGAACATGCCGGGGCGCGGTTTGCGGCAATCGCAGCCAACTTTGTCATGGGGGCAAAAGTAGAAACGGTCGATGTGTGCGCCGTGCTGCGTGAGGAATTCCTGAAAGCGCGCATGGATTTCTTCCACATCGCGGACACTGCAGAGGCCCTTGGCGATGCCGCGCTGGTTGGAGACCACAATGACGCAGATGCCGGCTTCGTTCAAGCGGCGGATTGCTTCGACGACGCCGGGAAGGACTTCGAATTCACCCCACCGGGTTACGTAATTGCCTTCGGGCATTTTGCGATTGAGGACGCCGTCGCGGTCGAGAAAACACGTATGGATTCGCGACATGCGCGATGCGGATGAATTCGAAGAATCCATGAGT
>JAJYAE010000399.1 GCA_021779695.1 Acidobacteriota bacterium
CACCAGCCGGTCGTTCTTCACCAGCCAGTCGTAAATCACCCGCGACAGATACTCGATGTCCGGCTCCGTGCTGTAGAACTGCTTCTTCGCCTCCGCCTCCGGAACCAGCGACCGGCTGAATCCCGTCCCAACCGGGTCAATAAACACAAGGTCAGTGAAATCCAGCCACGTCCCCGGGTTGTCCTGCAGCAACGTCGGATCGGATGGGCTATCCCCATCGTTCCCCGCCTGCAAGTGCTTCGGCCCGATCGCGCCAAAATTCAGATACACGCTCGATGCGCCCGGACCGCCGTTCATCGCAAAGGTCACCGGCCGGTCTTTGCCCTCCACGGTGTAGGAAGTCACGACGACCTGCCCCACCTCCTTGCCGTCCTTGTCGCGCACCGGCAGCGCGCCCACGGTAACGCTATAGTGCAGCGTCTTGCCATTCAGCTCCATGGTCTGCTGCGTATGTGCGTCCGCCGGCAGCGGCGGCAGAGCCAGCTTGTCGGCCGGCTTCTCGGCGGTCTTCCCGGCTGCCTTCTCCTTGTCCGGTCCGGCCTTGTCCTCTTGCGCCCAGGCATGCGCAGTCGCAGCCGGCAGCAAGCACAGCGCACACGCCGCCACCGCAACGCGCCCAACAGAAAGTCGTAAACGGAAATCCATCATTGCAATACGATACATGGCCTGCGCCGCCGCTGGCAGCCCCGATGCCTGATGATTTACCCTCAAACTCGGCATGAAACTCCAGTACGCCCTTCTCGTCTCAACCGTGGCAGCAGCTTTTGCCGCCTCGGCGCTCGCCCAGGACGCGGCCAAGCCGGCCGAGGAAATCCCCGACGCGCCCACCGCCACCGCTGCCGCAATGATTCAGCCCAACGGCCCCCACGTCATCTTTGACACCTCCATGGGCCGCATCACCTGCCAGTTCTTCCAGAAGCAGGCGCCCAAAGCCGTCGCCAACTTCATCGGCCTCGCCCAGGGCACAAAGGACTGGACCGACCCCACCACAAAAAAGCTCCAGCACAACAAGCCGCTCTATGACGGCACCACCTTCCACCGCGTCATTCCTGAATTCATGATTCAGGGCGGCGACCCCACCGGCACCGGCATGGGAGACCCCGGCTATACCTTCGAGGACGAGCTCGATCCCAACCTCAACTTCGACGTGCCCGGACGCCTTGCCATGGCCAACTCCGGCCCCAACACCAACGGCAGCCAGTTCTTCATCACCGAGCAGGCCTACGACACGCTCAACCAGCACTACACCCTCTTCGGTCAGTGCGACGAGTCCAGTGTCCTGGTCGTCAAAAGCATTGCCCGCGTCGAACGCGACAGCAACGACAAGCCCGTCACGCCCGTCATGCTCAACAAGGTGACCATCATTCCCGAGGGCCAGCCCCTGCCGCCTTCACCAGCCGCTGCCCCGGCGTCCGCGCCTGCGCCCGCTACGGCCGCCGCGCCCAAACCGTAATCCGCACCCTTTGATCCCACCAGATCCGGGTGCCCCAGGTCTCGCTTTTGAGACCTGGGAAACTACGAAAACCCAGGAGCTCCTATGGCACTTGCAGCAGGAACCTACGCCGTCTTCAACACCACTGAAGGCAAAATCACCGTCCGCCTTTTCGAATCCGAAGCGCCCATCACCGTCAAGAACTTCATTGACCTCGCCGAAGGCTCAAAGGAGTGGACCCACCCCTCAACCCACGCCAAGTCCACCAGCAAGCTTTTCGACGGCACCATCTTCCATCGCGTCATCCCCGACTTCATGATTCAGGGCGGCGACCCCACCGGCACCGGCATGGGCGGCCCCGGCTACCGCTTCCAGGATGAAACCAAGGGCTCTCCCCACAAGTTTGACCAGCCCGGGAAGCTCGCCATGGCCAACTCTGGCCCTGGCACCAACGGCTGCCAGTTCTTCATCACCGTCGCCGCCACCCCGTGGCTCACCGGCAACCACACCATCTTCGGCGAAGTGGTCGAGGGCCAGGACATCGCCAACAAAATCTCCCTCGTCCCCCGCGGCGGCCAGGACAAACCCAAAACACCCGTGGTCCTCGAATCCGTCACCATCGAGCGCATCAGCTAGCCGGCCATCGCGCTCCGGCGCACGGCCCCCAATCTCAGTCGGGATTGGGGGCTTTTTTTGCTTCTGGCCCTGCGTCCTGCGGTGTATCATGCCTCCACGATCCAACCTGCTCATTCCGGGTTGGTCAACCACGTCTGTACGGAAATCAACTCGTCCCCGCAAAAACAATTCGCTCTTTGAGCCAATGGGGGTCTCTCCAAATGTCTCACTCTTCTGCCTTGCGCCAAATCCTTGTTCTCTCAGCGCTCTCCCTTCTCGCCCTCGCCTCGCCCGCGCGCCTCACGGCCCAGTCCGCTCCGCTCCATCGCGGCTACTACTCTGACCCCGCACTTCACGGAGACACCCTCGTCTTCACCTCCGAGGGCGACCTGTGGTCCATTGACATTCACGGAGGCGCGGCCCACCGCCTCACCACCGGCAGCGGCACTGAGAATCAAGCCTTCATTGCGCCCGACGGAAAAACCATCGCCTTCAGCGCCGACTATGAAGGCCCCGCCGAGGTCTACACGATGCCCG
Organism: Acidobacteriota bacterium; assembly: GCA_021779695.1. The sequence continues at coordinate 2,585 of JAJYAE010000399.1, forward strand.
TCGAGGGCGGCCTGCCCCAGCGCCGCACCTGGGACGGCAACTCGGAGCCTGAGGGCTTCGCGCCCGATGGCCGCCTCCTAGTGGCCACCACCCGCTATGCCACCTTCCCAAGCTCACAACTCGTCCTCATTGACGATCGCGGAGGCCGCGAAATCGTCCCCCTCGCCCAGGCCGCGGAGGCCGTCTATTCCGCTGACGGACACACCCTGTTCTTCACTCGCTGGTTCGCGCAGCCCAGTCAGACCAAACGCTACAAAGGCGGCTCGGCGGAAAACCTCTGGAGCTTCGACGGCACCCATGAAGCCGCGCCCCTCACCGCGGACTATACCGGAACCTCAGCCCACCCCATGTTCTGGAACGGTCGCGTCTATTTCCTCTCCGACCGTGACGGCGTCATGAACGTCTACTCCATGGATCCGCAGGGCCACGACGTCAAGCAGGAAAGCCATCAGCATATCTTCGATGTCCAGTCCGCCTCGCTCAACGATGGCCGCATCGTCTATGCGTCGGGCTCCGACCTGTGGCTGCTCGATCTCAAAACCGGTCACGAGGAAGTCATCCCCATCACACTGGTCTCTGACTTCGACCAGATGCGCGAGCATTGGGTCAAAAAGCCGCTCACATACCTCACCTCTGTCCACATCGCGCCCGATGGCTCCAGCGCCGTCTTCACGGCTCGCGGAGAAATCTTCACCCTCCCCGCCAAATCCGGCCGCATCGTCCGCGTGGCCGGCGAATCCGACGTCCGCTATCGCGAAGCGCGCTTCCTCCCCGACGGCAAGAGCATTGTGGCGCTCTCCACAAAAACCGGCGAGACCGAATTCTGGAAGTTTGCCGCCAACGGCGAATCCGCGCCCGAACAATGGACACACAATGACAAGGTCCTGCGCTGGGATGGCATCCCCTCGCCCGACGGCAACTGGCTCGCGCACTACGACAAGGACCAGCAGCTCTGGCTCTACGACACCAGGACCAAACAGGACAAGCGCATCGCTCAATCGATGAACAGCGACTTCGACGGCCTCAGTTGGTCGCCCGACAGCCAATGGCTCGCCTATGTCGAATCCGCCGACAACCAGTTCCAGCAGATCAAGCTCTACAACGTCGCCTCAGGAGCCACGCAGTTCATCACCTCTGACCGCTACAACAGCATG
>JAJYAE010000066.1 GCA_021779695.1 Acidobacteriota bacterium
ATCGCAGAAAAACGGTAGCTCATGTCAATGAATCGTACACCCGACGGGAAAACAGGATTTCTGGGCCTATCACCGGCCAGGCGTCAGACTCAGCGTTCAGAATCCAATAAGCTCCCGCACGACCGGCGATACGGACGTTACATCGGAGGTTGACAACCGAGTCGCTCCGCTCAAGATTGCGCTTTCGGGTGAGCCAGCGAGGTGATCACCCAAAAGAGCAATGCGTAAGCCGAACCGTTCAGGAGCGGCATGAGGACCAATGCCTTGTTCCCTTCGATGATCCAGAACGGGCAGGTCACATAAACGGCACCCCAGAAGAGGCGGCTTCCGAGTCCTTCAGGGACGTTGAACAATAGGAATCCGAGAATGCCCCAGAACAATGGAACCAAAGCGCCTATTGCAAATCCGACTATGAGGGTTCGGGTCTTCATCGCCAGGGACCTGTGCGGACCATCATACCCGTCGCTGGTGCCGCTGCGAAGGTTCCGGGCGTATCACCGCCCAACCTTCCTTATGAATTTGGCAAACACGCTGGCAGCCGTCACTCCGGCGACGCGGTCAGTCACGCTCCCAGAAATGCGGTGGCTCGATTCCGAGGGTGCGCAGATAAACGTACCCCTGGCCTCGATGATGAATTTCGTTGTCGATGGCGTATTGAATGGTTACGACCCCGGGATTCTCCCATTGGCCGAACGCCTTGTCTACTTCACTGAACCGGTGCGGCGGGATCCTAGGAAACTCTTCATTCAGCCTTGCCGTCTGCGCATCCCAGAGGCGAAGAAGTTCGCTTTTGCTGCTGGGCTTCGATCCTTTGTACTCCTCCCACTTTCCCGTGGATACGCCTTCCACGATGGGCACAGCCATTTGTATGAATTCCCAGGCCATTTCCGAAAAGGGCCTCATGCCGCCCACGGAAAACTGAAAGAGCTTGTCCTCAGGAAATGCCTCAATGGTTTTGCGGGTCAGTCTCCTATGGCCTTGCCAGTTCTTGAGCAGATCATCTGCCGTAAGCACATTGATTGCTGCCGTTGCACTCGTCATCTCTACAACCTCCTTGTGTCCCGTTGGGGTACTGTTTGAGAGTACCGGGCATTCCCGACAGATAGTGTCGTAAATTCGAATGAGAATGGATTTTGTATGTATGACCCGATCATGCGCGTTCTCACAGTACTGGAGATTCTGCAGGCGCGCGACTCTGTAACCGGGGCGGAATTGGCGGATAGGCTCGAAGTGGATCTGCGCACCGTGCAGCGTTACATCGTCCGCCTCAAGGATTTGAGCATTCCCATTGAATCATCGCGAGGAGTGGGCGGAGCGTATCGATTGCGACCCGGATTTCGACTGCCTCCGCTTCTGTTGACGAATGAGGAAGCGTTTGCCCTGTCTCTCGGACTACGAGCATTGCGTCAGATTGGCTTGTCGGCATTTGCCCCTGCCACGGAAGGAGCGCTCGCCAAATTGGGACGGGTGCTGCCGAATGCGTTGCGCGAGAGCATCCAGACGGTTGATGAAGTGGTAGCCATTGAGCCCGGCCCTTGGGTGGTATCGACTTCGGTAGACTGTCTGATCCGCTCTGCATCAGCCATTCGAACCGGTCACAGGGTCCGATTTGCCTATCAGTCGCATAGCGGTGCCGCGTCCCGGCGGGAGATTGAACCCTATGCGGTGGTCCACACCGATGGGCGCTGGTACCTGATTGGCTACTGCATGTCGCGGCACGCACTGCGAACCTTTCGCCTGGATCGAGTGACGGAGATCGAGACTTGCAGGGCGACCTTCCGCCGCCCCCAGGATTTTGATGCGCGCATTCACCTGAAGGAGCGCATGCCGTTCGTCCAGTCGAACTACCAGATCGACGTTTGGATCGATATGCCAGTCGAAGAGGCGCAGCAGACCTTTGCTCCGTGGAGAGTTGTTACTGAGCAGCAGGACGGTGGCACACGATTGCGTTGCGGGCGAGACCGCCTGGGCATGTTTGCGGCGATGCTGTTGAGTACCGAACACCAGATCGTAGTCTATAGCCCAGTAGAGTTGAAGGAGACCTTCAAGGAACTGGCTCAGCGGGCGCTGCTGGCGACAACAAATCCGAAACGGAGTATGAGACAAAAAATGCGTTCATCACAAAAGCGTTCCCAGACGTAGTTCGAAAAGCAGCGGAACCCAGACCGAAGATCACTGCGCTACCCGATCGCCGAACTGACGGCACCGCGCGTCAATAATGGGCGGCTCAGCGCCATATTCGCGGACTGCGGGCCTATCACCGCCGATGGAGAGATTGGAAAGTAGTAAACGTTTGAGCCACTCTGGCCCGCCCGATGCAAGCGGGCCCTTCAGTAGCGACCAGGCTCTCAGCCTCTGTACCCGCGCCCCAGGGGCGGCTTCGCCGAGGTGAGCTGCGGCCCGGCGATCGAGCTCACGCTGAGAGAGTCGCCGATCACTCGGGCGCGCCGCCGCTAATGGGTATCCAACTTGCCATGCTCGAAGTACATACGTGAATTTCTGTACACTCGCCGACTGAGCGCTAGGAAGTATGGACGACTGGCAGCCAGGTGATTGCAGGAGAATATGGCCCGCCTCTTATGGCGGAGATAAAATGGGCCAATCTTCGGGTGGAGCGTCGAGATGCCAGGGAAAGATTTGCTCTTCAAGAGAGAGTTCACCGTTACAACCCTAAATGAGTTTACGGACCTAATGGATTCAGTTCGCGACGTTTGGGACTTCGATGCAGAAGACGTCTGCAGACCTTGGTTTCGAGGGCAGCAAAGAAAACACTGGGATTTGGTCCCGTCGATTTTCAGGATCGGTGATTTCGATCGGGAGACCGAGGACGACATTTGCGAGGAGTTTGCAACCCGAGCTCCGGCGCTGAGCCGCTTTGAGCCGTTCCCGACGAATAACTGGGATCTCTTCTTTCTCATGCAGCACTACGGCGCACCGACACGTCTTTTGGACTGGACGGAAAGCCCCCTGATCGCACTCTACTTCGCGGTGCGGGATAACCCCGGACACTACGATTCGTCAGTCTGGATGCTCAATCCATATAAGCTAAACCTGCGTGTGATCCATAAGGATGAGGTAATCTCCCCCAGCGCCCAGGGCGTCAGCAAAACAGATGTAAAAAGGGTCGCGCCTTGGCTGCCAGAGCGATGGTCAAAGCGCAAGATACCCCAGGATCCTCTTGCGGTCTTCCCAACCCATATCGCCAGGCGCATTAGCAGCCAGCGCGCGTGTTTCACGGTTCACGGTAGCGATAGGCTAAGCTTCCTTAGACTCGCGCGGCGGACAGATTCTTGCCTTAAGAAGATCATCCTCCCAGGTCGCTCGGTGAAAGCTATCCAGTATGCTCTCGCACATATAGGAATTGACGACACAACGATATTCCCGGACTTGGAGGGCCTTGGGAGGGCGCTTGGAGCGAGCTATCGCGATTTGAAGGAGGAATTACCACATTCTGGAGTGTTTGTCCGACTGAGGCCGTCGAAGCTGCACAGATCTGGTGTCGGCGTCTTCGCAATCAAGCGCATTCCGAAGGGTAAGCCAATCTTTGCTGGCGAGAATGAAGAGGTCTTGTGGGTAAGAAATGCGCTAATCCCAAAAGATGGGCCAGTTCGGAAGATGTACGATGATTTTTCAATTATTGACGGTGATTTTTATGGCTGCCCAACCTCATTTAATCGGCTTACTCCCGCTTGGTTCCTCAACGAATCAAAGCGCCCAAACGCCCGCTGCGATGATAATTATGCGTTCATTGCCATTCGCGATATACGGGCGGGGGAAGAGATAACGGTCGATTACGCTACGTTCAGCGATTATCCGGCACGTAGCCCCGTCAAGAGGCGAAAATCGAAGCACTGAGTCAGAAGGATCTGTGCCCCGATTATCGCGGCGTTATTGCGATGAGCTGGCGGAATGGGACAGGCAGGCGGGTCGTTTTCGATGCGCGGCGCAGCGGCCACAACAAGGTCGATCTCGGCAAACGGGATTCTCGCAGACTCGCGGAGCTGAACATAGTCCAACGTACTGAACCCGGCAAGGGCCCGTACGACCGCCCACCGTCGCGTTACAAAGTAAGCAACATCCGCGGAAAGAATAGCTAGCGGTGGCTCGCGTCGTTGAACACTCGTCGGGTTGTGATCCGCTCCCGTCAGAGTTTTTGGAACATAGCAGGAGCTTTTGGTGTCCAAATAAGAAATGTCCAACGCACGACTCGAAAGAAATTCTAGCGATGCGAAGTTGGCGACTTCGCTAGCGAAACTTTGGCCGAACCGAGAGCATGAATCCAGCGCTGTTGCCGGACTGCTATGCCGCACGGGCATCCACTACTGGCGAAGACTGGATGTGTCTGACCTCGCCCCAGATAGGAAAGTTCGTTTTTGTTTCTGGTGTTCAATTGTTGAGATCGACGGCACAGTGTACACACCATAGCTCACGGGTTCCGCCGAGCAGGTCCTGCTAACGGCGTCTGCTACATGACTCCCTGGCTGTAGCCTGCTGCCGGAAAGTTGGCGCGTAGCCGAATTCGGGACCTAACCGCTTTCATTCGCGTGTCAGGCTTTTCGATCCGAAATGTCTAGAAAGTTATGCGTTTTACCTGTATTTGCCTGTGAAAGGCGCCACCGTTACGGACAATGCTACCGGTGGGCCCAGAATTCTGAATCCAGCGTGAGGCCCTTGACCGGCCATCGGAGGCCAGCGTTCGAATCCGGCAAGGGCCTGTGTAACCGGCTACCATCTCGTTACAAAGTAAGCAACACCCGCGGGAAGGAAAGCGGAGCGGTTGCAAGTATCACTGGGCACCGGCAGACTTAGCGTAATGAATATGGTCTCGATCAAAGTCTGGCCGATTCGCACCAACTCGAAGAACGGAGACTTTCGGAACGGCACGTTGAGAAATCGATGCTTCGTTTCTGTCTCATTAAAACTCTTAAAGAGTCCTACCAACCCGTCTTCGGACTATTCCGTGCGCAATGCTTGCATTGGATCAACGTTGGAGGCGCGCGCCGCTGGCAACCACACAGCCAGGAGAGCCACCACAGCAAGGATTAATGGCGCCGATACGAATACAGCCGGATCCCAGGGCTTGACGCCGAATAGGAAGGTGGACAAGAGGCGGGTCAGCCCGAAGGATGCAGCAATGCCGCAGACTATGCCCATCAAGGCGAGTCGCATGCCCTGCCAAACAACCAGCTTTCTAATCCGTTTACTGTCCGCGCCGAGCGCCATGCGGATGCCGATTTCTTGCGTGCGTTGCGCGACCGAATAGGCCATCAAACCGTAGATGCCGATCGTGGCCAACAGGAGCGCAACAGCTCCGAAGATGCTAAGCAGCAACATGTTGAAGTTTTGACGCGCGGTCGAGCGTGCCATCACCTCATCCATGGTGCGGATGTGCGCCACCGGGAATCCTGCGCTTGCGATACGTAACTGCTCGCTGATAGCAGGTATAGACAGATGAGGGTCATCGTGGGTTCGTACGAACCAGAAGAGCGGTTGAATATTGGCGTAGGCCGCATTATAGTCATCGGTGACCTGAGCAATAGGCGCGATGATCATAGAACTGGCCGGCTGGGATAGACCGCTGTCGTGGAAGTCAGCGACGAGACCAACAATAGTTTCGATCCTATTTCCGTGCCTGATGTGCTGTCCAACCGGATCTTGGTTGGGCCAGTATTGCCTGGCGAAGGTCTCGTTGACAAGATCGACAGCAGGCGCTTCGGCATCGTCGTTTTTGGTGAAATCGCGCCCGCGCAAAATGGGGATCTTGAATAGGCTGAGGTAACCCGGCGTGACGCTCATCCATTGGCTTCCACAGCAGTTTTTTTCGACCGGTCGCCCGACAATCTGAAATGCCGTACCATCTTCTACATCGATAGGCCTCCAGAAACCGGCTGCAGCAACTTCCACACCTGGGAGAGCATTGAGACGGTTGCGGCCATCTTGCAGCAATCGTGCGATACCGGCCGTGTTTTGAAAGTGTGGACCATTGAGCGACATCTCCATGGTCAAAACATTGTGCGAATCAAAGCCAGGTCCTACCTCATGCAGAGCTATGAAGGTGCGAATGAGAAGTGCGGCACAGATCAGCAGAACAAGAGCCAACGAGACCTCGCCTAGGACGAGCACTGAGCGCGCCTTCCCCTCGCGGAACCCACTGCCAGATCGGTTGCCACTCTCCTTGAGAACAGCGTTCAAATCGGAACGTGAAGCGCTAATGGCCGGGAACAGCCCAAAGACAATGCCCGTAAGGAGCGAGACAGCTAGGGTAAAGCCGAGCACGCGCCAATCGATGCCGATGGCAGAGCCGTCCTCGCCGATTCTGGGCAGGCCGGCTGGGCTGATAGCGAGTAGGGTGCGCATTCCTGTATAACCGAGAACCATGCCCAGAATGCCGCCGGCCAAAGAGAGTATCAGGCTTTCGGTGAGCAACTGGCGTACGATGTGCGCGCGGCCGGCACCCATTGCGGAACGTATTGCGAACTCGCGCTTGCGCGCAGTAGCACGCACCAGCAGCAGATTGGCGACATTGGCGCAGGAGATCAGCAGCACCAGTCCTACTGCGCCGAGCATCATTAGCAGCGCATTGCGAGCATCACCGATGATGCTGTCACGCAACGGTCCGACCGTGAAATAAGGTCGCCAATCCGTGTTGGGGAACTCACGGTGGTACTCCGGGCTCGTCGCACGCAATTGTACGTTGGCTTGGGCGACGGTGACGCCCGGCTGAAGCAATCCGGTCACCTCGAAGAAAATGTTCGGGTCTCGGCTGAGCGGGTCAAACTGAAAAGGTAACCAGAGGTCAGCTTGCGGGTCCGCGACGAAATCCTTTCCGATCACGCCGACAACGGTGTATGGCTCATTGCCTACCGAGATAGATCTCCCAACGATGGTCTTGTCTCCGCCGAATCTGCGTTGCCACAGACCGTAGCTCAGTATTACTACATGGCCGCCGTGGGGCGAGGCCTCTTGCTTGGTGAAAGTCCGTCCCAGTTCTACAGGGGCGCCATATACGCGGAAGTAGCCTTCAGTCACATGGATCCCATGAATCTGCTCGGGATGGCTTCCGCCGGTCAGATTGAAGCCTGGGCCTGCGTTGTCGTATCCAACAACCTCTTTAAATAAGCTTGTTTGCCGTTCGAAGAAGTGAAACTCAGGAATGCTATGAAGGTTGTTGGCAAGGCCTGAGGTGTGCGCCAGAAAATCGACCATGCGTTGGGCGTTGGGATAGGTAAGCGGCGTAAGAAGAACGGTATTCACAACGGAGAAGATGGCGGTGTTGGCTCCGATGCCCAGGGCCAGCGCGGCTACCGCTGAAAGAGTGAACCCAGGATGATGACAAAGCTGCCGCAGACCGAAGCGCACGTCCTGGAAAAACAACTCCAGGCTCGTGCCAGCGCGTTGATCGCGCACTGCCTGCTTGACCTGTTCGAGCCCACCGCATTCCGTCAAAACCTGCCTGCGTGCCTCCTTGGGAGAGACTCCTCTTTCAACCTTCTCGTGAGCTAAGGCATCCACATAGCTCCGGATTTCCATGTCCAGCTCTGATTCAACCTGCTGCTTGTGCAGCATTGTCATAAGCGCTGATTTGATCCGCGAGCCGATCACCATAGGGCCTCCTAGTTCGCTTTCAAAGCGTTCGCGATGGCACGTGAGATCATCGTCCATTGCTCGGTTTCAATTCCCAATTGGCGCTCGCCTGCCTTGGTTCGCCGGTAATATCTGGCACGCCGATTATTCTCCGATTCTCCCCAGAACGACGTCAGCCATCCAGCCTCTTCCATACGGTGAAGTGCGGGAAAGAGAGACCCTGGCCTGACCTTGAATGTGCCCCTGGTGATTTGCTCGACGCGCCGGGCGATCCCCAATCCATGGAATTCGGCGTCGCCAATCGCCTTGAGGATCAGCAGGTCCAGCGTCCCCTGTAACAGATTCGCCTGATCTTGATCCACTACCTGCCTCCTATTGAACAACGATAGGAGTATGAGGACTACTCATAAAGAATGTCAATAGGAGCATCAAGGACAAGGCATTGATGAAATCGGTGACGGAGGGGGAGAAAGGGGATGATGTACCAACTGCGACTGACAGCATTCTCTTTCCGCACGAATCGTGGCACGTTTGCAAGATATGTCAGGTAAACGGAGGTGTCGCCAATCATTGGTGATTCAGGTAGCCTGACGTTCTGAATTCAGGCAAGAGCCTGTATCACCGCCTAGTAGGACCCTTGCCGATATTTACTACGTGGATAACAATACCATTGAGTTGTGGATTTCCGGGGATTGTCTCCAATGCCGACGACGCATCCGAATCAGCGATTATGATCCCTGTAACCTTCCTCACATGGCTTGGCCGAAGCGTTCTGGGTTGACAGTCATGAAAAAGGAGCCCGAGCCTTGAAAGCTAGACATAAGCCACTGACCATTGGAATTGCTTCTATAGCTCTACTGGATTTGGTTGGGTTCATGTCGATGGCCGTGGCCCAGCAACAACAGCCGCATGTCTTCGATCCTAATCACCAGCCCGCGGTTATGCTCACGACACCGGAGCTGAACGCTCAAGTGCTCGCGCAACCCAGAGACCCCCAGACGGGGCAAACGCGCTCCATCGCCCTGAAGACCTCTGCGGGAGAGGCTGCAGTTGCTCTGCCCTTTCAGTTCGCACAGGTAAACGCCCTTGCGAAAGGCCCGTCAGGAAGACTGGTCGTCGTGGGGATGGCGACGGGGAGCGTTTGGGAGGTGGGAATCATTGATGTGGCGGCGGCCAGGCTCATCGATAAGTTCATGTGCTACTCGCCGGCCGTATCACCGGAAGGCGCCTATATCGCCTTTATCAAGATGTTCGGCCCGCATTCCGCGCGTTCGCCCGAGGACGACGTGATGCTGTATGACGTGGCCCTAAATCCTGCCGCAAACCGTCCGAGCGGCATCTCGTTAGACGATGAAATTAACCTCGGCTTCGAGCTCTATCCTTGGGGCATCGGGACCACAGCCGACAACGAGGACGTGCCGACCCAATCGGCGAACATTGTTGGCGGAGGCGGTCAATTTCTCTGGAAGGATTCCGAGTTCTTCTTTTGGAGCAGAGCAACTGGAAAATATCAGATCGTCCGGGTCGCAATCGCCGGAAAAGGCGCGACCGTGAGTAGCTCGTCCCTCTCTGAATCCGAGCTTCGCCCGGCTCCGGAGCCTCTTGCGATGTTTCTCGAAGACATCACTAACGAAGAGGGCATGGTGAGGGCAATTCTATCCCTCGGCAGTTCCCATAAGTTTCCAGTAAGCGCGCCTGAGTTCAAACGCCTCGGCACCGCAGATCTAAGCGCGCTGCCGGCAAGGTGATCGCATGCGATCGAGCAGTTCTGGGCCTATCACCGCCGATGATTACCTTTGCCGATGTTTACCAGGTGGATAGCTATGGGCCGGGCTCCGGATAGTTTAGGGGCGTCATCTCCACGGCCGATCGCTCATTTGCGCCAAATCAGGAAGGGCAGAGAGGATAAACTGCTGCCGCAGCGAGGAATGAACCGGAATCGTTTAGAGTTCAATGCCCTCTTTCTTGTCCTGCTACTGGTGACCCGCGCCAGCACCATGGCAGGGGCGCTCCCATGAAGAGTGCCTATCTGGTCTGCCCAGTGACCGGGGGCCGAACATTGGTTCGAAGTTGGCGTCACAATGGGACCTGTAAGATTGATGATCGATAGGCAGGAGGTCGAAATCAATGAATAACAGAGCCATTTCCATCTTGGTCCTGCTAATGTTTGCTGCAACCCCGTTCGCTGCAGCCCAGGTAAAGATCCCCGCTACGCCGGCCGGCCAGACTCTCCAGGCGTGGCTCGATGCATTCAATAGCGGCGAACAGGCCAAGATCGCGAACTACATCAAGACCTTTGACCCAAGCCAATCCGTCGACGGTACGGTCTCATTCCGCTCGCAAACCGGCGGCTTCGACCTCCTGTCCATCGAAACGAGTGAGCCACTGCGCATTCGGTTTCTGGTAAGAGGCCGGGGCGACGGCATTACAGCCGTTGGCACTCTTTCTCTGAAGAACGCGCAACCGCCGACTGTGGATACACTTTCAGTTCGTGCGATGCCACCGGGAACAAAGCCGGTAATTGTGACCGTCGATGCGGCCATGCGCAAACAGGTGGTCGATGGCATCAACGCCGATCTCGACGAGTACTACATTGATCTGCCGCTCGCCAAGGAAATGGAAGCCGCACTCACTTCTCACCTGAAGGCCGGCAATTATGAAAAGCTCACCGAGGGCGACGCATTTGCTGCGCAGCTCACCGACGACATGCGCGCGGTAAGTCACGACAAACACCTGCGAGTCAACTTCAACCCGTTCAAGATTCCGCCTCCACAGGCGCCCACCGCGGAAGATGTGGCGCGCTTCCATCACCAAATGGAGGAAGACAACTGCGCTTTCAGCAAAGTCGAGATCCTCGCCGGCAACATCGGCTACGTCAAATTCGATGGTTTCATGGACGCTTCATTTTGCGGATCAACGGTAGCTGCGGCAATGGAATTCATTGCGCATACAGATGCGATTATCTTCGACCTGCGCCAGAACGGCGGTGGCCAACCAGACATGGTGACATTGATTGCAAGCTATCTCTTCGACAAGCCAACTCACCTAATTGACATGTACAACCGCAAGGAAGACTCAACAAGGCAGAACTGGACTCTCTCCTACCTGCCCGGCCCCCGACTTACTACACAGCCCGTATACGTCTTGACCTCGAAGAGGACCTTTTCCGGCGCCGAAGAGTTCGCATTCGATCTTAGGAATCAGAAGCGAGCCACAATCGTTGGCGAAACCACCGGCGGTGGTGCTCATCCCGTTGGCGGACATGTGGTTGCAGATTACTTCATGGTCGGCGTGCCGTTTGCGAAGTCTCTCGACCCTGGGACCAAAACCAACTGGGAGGGCACTGGCATCGTGCCAGACGTGAAGGTCCCGGCGGTAGATGCTCTAACCACTGCAGAAAAGCTGGCAATCGACAAGATCCAATCAGTGCAACGCAAGTCGGCCGCCCCGACACCTTGACCTGCGTTTAATCAGTCTTTCGTGGTTTAAATATCGGAACGAGCAGTGCTTTCCGGAAATCTAAGAGAGGATGCAAGCGGCCTCGCCGCGGTATTCTCTGCCTTGCAATACCAGCCGTTTCCGGGAGCATTGTCTCCATTGCCGACAATAATCCCACTATCGAGATTTTGGGCACTCACCCCATGCTTTGTTGTTGAATAGCTGCAACTTCTGTGGTCTTAATGCGATGAGCAGATTAGAAAAGAGCCTCATTGCAGTGACTACGCTCATAGCAAATATCCTGATGCACAGCGGCGGCGGCCCACTAACTGGTTTCGAGGTCAAAATCTTCTTGCTGATCGCAGGGACAGGCATCCTTGTAGCTATCTGCTGGGGAGCCATCGAAGACTGGTTTGAACACGTTCACGGTCGCAACTGGCCGACTTCCCGTTCCGGATCATTGGTCGCTGAGTGAATCGATGATTCGCTCAGCGAGAATGGGACATTTAGAAGTCCATTTGCAATTGCAAATTCTGCCTTCGCCGCGAATGGTTGCGCGCGGGTGAGCATCATCTTCCTCAATATTGCTGTGACTTTGGAACTTAATGTTGACAAGATTAGAAATCAGACCTATAGTCGTTTATCGATATATCGAGGATCGATTGTCGCTATGCCCAAACGGAAACTCGACCCATTACCTTCGGCGGCATTCCAAATTCTGCTTTCGCTGGCAGACGGTGATTTGCATGGCTACGGCATTATGCGCCAAGTCGAGGAGCAAACCAACGGCCGCATGCGCCTCGGTCCTGGGACCCTCTACAGCTCCATTCAGGGTCTGCTTGAAGAAGGCTTGATCGAGGAGACTGATGGTAGCCCCGATCCCGAGGCCGGTCACGAGCGGCGCCGCTACTACCGGTTGTCTTCCTCGGGCCGCAAGCTTGCATGCACTGAAGCCGAGCGACTGGCAGATCTGCTTCGCGTTGCCCGCGCCAAGAAGATCCTAAGGGGGAAGTATGTCTGAGAAGATACTTGCCTATTTCTTCCTCCTGTACCCGCCGGCGTTCCGCCAGCGCTATCTGCACGAGGCACTACTTCTGTGCCGTGATCGCTGCCGCCATGAGACCGGTGTCTATCGTAGGGTGTGCCTAGCCTGCGACTTGCTCATTGATTTCTTCGCAGGGCTTCCAAAAGCTTGGCAGACGTCCTACTCCATTGTGGCGGTCGGGTCACAGAGCCTTGACAAGCGGCCCGTACCGTCCTTCAGCATGCTGCAATCTGAACCTCTTCGCCCCACATCGATTCTGTTGGGCTGCCTGCTCTCCATTGCGGCCTTCGGCGTTTTCGTGCTGATCTTGAGAATCACTGCTCTTTACCCCCTCGAAAGCCGCGCATGGTCCCCGATCGATTCTGTGATGCGGCGCCTCAATCAGCCAGCGTTACCCTCTGTTCAAAGTCGCGATCGGCAAAGTGCTGCTGAAGACGCGCCCGTTTCCGTAGGCACCCATCAACAAATCAAATCGGACGAAACCGCTCCTACCGGTTCCAAGGTTCCCAGTGCTCCATCACAGGTTCTTCCGGCGCGGGATAATGCGCCGAAAGGGCTTCCCGCAAGCACTGCTCGAAACAACCGACGCACAGACGTCCCACCAACCGCCAGATTCTCGATCAACGCTTCTACAAATGCCCTGGCACCTCCTGGCGCGAAAGCTTCGGCGGCGCCAGATCAGCGGAACGCTACGGCAGCTCAGGGACAGGTGAACCCCCAGGACGCCACACAGGCCATGATTAAGGCAATCTCCGCCCACCAGATCGTGATGTTCGGCGAGACGCATGGAAACAAGCAGGAGTATGAATGGCTGTGTAAGCTCGTCAAGACACCGGCTTTTGCCGATCGAGTCGACGACATTGTTGTTGAGTTCGGTAATTCGCTCTACCAGAGGACAGTTGATCGCTACATCGCTGGTGAGGATATTCCGCAGGCGCAGGTTGAGAAGGCTTGGCGCAATATGATCGGTGCGGTTGGCCCGATCTCGCCCGCCTACGGATGGTTTTATCGAGCAGTGCGAGAGTCAAATCTTGAGCGTCACGACGGACACAAGATTCGCCTGCTTTTGGGCGATCCTTACGGTGATTGGAGCAAAATCCACAATGCCGATGACCTTGGGCCCTACCTCGGACATCGCGATCAGTGGTATGCAGAGGTGGTGAAAGAAGACGTCCTGGCGCATCATCATCGTGCCTTATTGATCATGGGCGCTGGACACTTTCTACGAAGGAACGGCCCGGGTCTCGTAGAACAAGCGATCCGCGCCGCCGGTGTTCAGCCGTATCTCGTCGTCTTTGGGACCAATGCAGTTGCCGCTTATGACGAACTCGATCACCGCTTTGATACGTGGCCGTTGCCGGCCATCGTATCGCTTTCGGGCAACTGGGTGGGCGCGCTCCCCGCCAATCCGGTACTGACCGGCGGTGAGGTTGCTCCCAACTCCCAGAAGATGGAAGATGTAGCCGACGCGATGCTATATGTCGGTTCACGCGACACGCTTACGCAAGTCTTTCTGCCGCGGTCAGAACTCGTCAACACCGCCTATGGAAAAGAAGTCGAGCGGCGCTTACAGATTCAGATTGGACGCACCATGGATCTTACGCAGGCGTCAGAGGGCCCGCAGTATCAGAAGCCTCCGCAACAAATTGTAAGTAACGGTATTCATCGGCTTCCACCAAATCCGCCGAAGACCATTAACGATCCATTGCCGCCTCGCCCTCTATCCCGATAGCCCATGCGGCTTGGCGAGACCGGTCCCCGTGGCTCAATGTCGATCAACGATTGTGCCGACTGTTGATAAAGCGAGTCACTCATCCAGAACGGTTTATGCGGCAAAGCCACTCATAATCGGGAAATGGGGATCGCGCCAAGGAACAGTGCAGCTCGAGCCCAATGTGTCAAAAACACGCCAAGGGCCCGGTTGACCGCCCATGCTTCAGTTTGCAGATGGTAAACCGAGGAGTACCGCCAAGCGTCTCCAGACGGTGATTTGGAGCACTGTGGGGTAATCGTAGCCGACCACACTCCCGCGCCGCCGTTAATGGCGTCCAACTTTTTCTATTTGAGGGACTTGAAGGCCTTCTAGATTCTGGGTGGAGATAGGCTCGGAATTCGAGGTCCGGCCATATCTCCATCGCTGACAGCCTTGGGGTTGGTTGACGTGTCAAACAAGTTCAAGACGGATTTGACGCCCCACGGCCAGAGCCGCTTTTCGCAAAGTGCTCAGAGTCACGGCTTCGTATTCGGGATCGAGCAACCGGTCAAGTGCGGCACGACTTGTGTGCATTCGGCGCGCCATTTCAGCTTTTGAGAACTGTTTCTCTTTCATTGCAGCTTCGATCTGACGGGCCAGAACACGCTTTAGAGCATTCGCCGTTACCTCTTCATAGAGGCCTTCTTCGTGCAGCCAGCTTTCAAATGACGAACCGATATTTCTCTTTTTCATATGCCCTCCCGTTTGCGCCTGAGCGCCAAGTCAATTTCGGATTGCGGGGTCTTCTGCGTCTTCTTGATAAAACCGTGGAGCAAAACAACGTGTTTCTCTGCAATGCAGAAAATAACCCGTGCGATGCGGCCGTGCGGCAAACTGCTACGGACCTCCCACAATTCCTTGCCCAGGGAACGAACCAGAGGCAGTCCGATTGGCCACGAAAACTCAACATCCTTGATGTCCTCGCCTATCACCTTCCGGTCTTCGACAGTGAGGCTCTTCAACCATTCACGCACCGGCTCCCGTCCAGCATCAGATCGGTAGAAGCGGGCGGGCAGGCGTTTCGGTTCTGACATCGAATACTAGTGTATCACTTTTGGTACGCAGAGTTGATGATAAGGCGGCGCGACAATGCTGCTAAGCTCTAGGAAAATGTCCAACCGGGATGAGAATCTCTCGGAGACCTTTGTCAGTTCTTCAGATTGTTGCTGTGACTGTCATTTTGTTGAGTCTGGTGGTCCTTGTTTTGTGGGCAAATGACGTGCGCAAAGACCGCGAAAAGACTGTCACTGTGATCTCACCTACTCCTGTGTTTGTCGGGAGTGGGAGCGAAGACGACTGCTCTGCGCCGCGCCGACAAACTGCCACAGAAAAACCAGGCACCACCCTGCACGTTCGTCGGATTAGATACTGGAAGGATTGTGCCACGATCAACGTTGTCCTGCCGGATGGTCGCTCAGGGCACATCGTTCTCGGCGTCGGCGACGTTTCACTGCATCCGCCTCTGAACTAGGTATAGGTTGACCGCCCATGGTCGCGTTACAAAGTAAGCAACATCCGCAGAAAGGTTAGCTGAGCGGTTGCCCGCACCGCGGGGCATTTGACGGTACTCTCGGGCAGGAATCCGGCGCCACAAGTCCGAGATGGCGACCTACTCGTCAAGTTGGATCGCCGGAGCTTCTGGATGAGT
>JAJYAE010000400.1 GCA_021779695.1 Acidobacteriota bacterium
CTTCTGCCGGAGATGGATGAAGGCGGGTTTGTGCTGGACTACATCATGCCGGCGGGCAGCTCGCTGAGCGAGACGAATCGCGTACTGGAGCATGTGGAGCAGATCCTGCGGTCAACACCGGAGGTAGAGATCACATCGCGCAGGACGGGTCTGCAGATGGGACTGGCGGCGGTGACGGAGGCGAACACGGGCGACTTTACGGTGAAGCTGAAGTCGCACCGCAGCCGCGGCATCGACGCAGTAATGGCGGATGTGCGCGCGCGGATTCGCAAGACGGAGCCGGAACTGGACATTGAATTCACGCAGGTGCTGCAGGACATGATTGGCGACCTGTCGAATGCGCCCGAGCCAATTCAGATCAAGATTTTTTCAAACGATGAGGCAACGCTGACGCAACTGGGACCGCGCGTGGGAGATGCGATCAGCCGGATTCCTGGCGTGGTGGACGTGGAGAATGGCATCGACAACACCATCAGCGGTCCAGCGACGAACTTCCAGGTGGATCCAGTGACGGCGGCGCGGATGGGCTTTACACCGACGGAGGTGTCGCAGGATGCGACGGCGATTCTGGATGGGCTGCCGGCGAGCGCTCCGCTGATCACGAATGACAGGCCATATACGATCCGGGTGCGGCTGAGCGACGAGGATCGCACTTCTCTGGATGCGATTCAGAACACAGTGTTCAACAGCAGCACGGGGCATATGGCGACGCTGGGATCGCTGGCGACGATTCAGCAACTGCCGCCGCAGGATGAGATCAAGCGTGAGAATCTGCAGCGGCTGATCACGGTCACCGGAAGGCTGGAGGGCTCGGACCTGGGGACGGCGATGGCGCGCGTGCAGCAGACGGTGCAGGAGCTGCACCTGCCGCCGAGCGTGCGCGTGGAGTATGGCGGTACGTATGAGGAGCAACAGAAGTCGTTCCGCGATCTGCTGCAGGTACTGGTGTTGGCGCTGGCGCTGGTGTTCGGCGTACTGCTGACGGAATTCCGGAACTTCCCTGCCCCGGTCGCGATTCTGACTTCGTCGATTCTGTCAATCTCAGGTGTCATCATGGCGCTGCTGGTGACGAACACGACGTTCAACGTGGCGTCGTTCATGGGGCTGATTATGGTGATCGGGATTGTGGCGAAAAACGGGATCCTGCTGCTGGATGCGGACGAGAAATTCCGCGCGGCGGGAGCGTCGCCGGAAGACGCGATGATTCATGCGGCGCAGCGGCGACTGAGGCCGATTATGATGACGGCGATTGCGGCGGTGTGCGGCATGTTGCCGCTGGCCTTTGCGCTGGGCTCGGGTTCGCAGATGCTGCAACCGCTGGCAATTGCGGTGATCGGCGGTTTGGCGATTTCAATGGTGCTGAGCCTGGTGGTGACTCCTGTGGTGTATTACCTGCTGACGCGCCATCGCAGTGAGCGTGAAGAGGAGATGGAGGCCGAGGCGATCGAGGTCCCGGTGACAGAATAGAGCCATGGGATTGTTCGAGGGGATTGTGTTGACGCCGGCGGAGGCGCGCGTGCTGGGCGCGCTGGTGGAGAAGGAAGTGACGACTCCGGAGTATTATCCGCTGAGCCTGAATGCGCTGGTGAACGCGTGCAATCAGCGGTCGAACCGCGAACCGGTGATGCAACTGAGCGAAGAAGACGTGCGCGAGGCCGTACACGGCCTTGAAGAGAAGCGACTGGCAGGCGCGGCGCGCGGGGCAGAAGGCCGCGTGGCAAAGTACGAGCACTGGCTGGGCGAAGCCTTCAATCTGACGCGTGCGGAGACGGCGCTGCTGTGTGTGTTGCTGCTGCGCGGGCCGCAGACGCCGGGCGAACTGCGCGGGCGGACAGAGCGGATGCATAGCTTTGCCGAGATCAGCGACGTGGTGGCGGGGCTGGAGAGGCTGAGAACGCGCGAGCCTGCGCTGGTGGCCGTGATGCCGCGACAGCCGGGGACGAAAGAGTCGCGCTACGCGCATTTGCTTTCGGGAGCGGCAGAGAGTTGGACGCGCACAGAAGCTGTGACTGCTGTGGGTGGCGATATGGGACAGGCGGAGCGCATGGGGCAACTTGAAGTAGAGGTGGCGGCGTTGCGGCAGGAAGTGGCGGCGCTGCGCGACAAGCTGAATGCTCTGCTGGGTTGAAGACTGCGCAGACTACTGCGCGAGGCGGGAGATGACCTCTGCGAGCGCTGCATCCCACGGAGCGAGGCGGACTCCGAAGGTCTGAGAGAGCTTTTCACACGAAAGCACAGAGTAGGCGGGACGGCGGGCGGGCGTCGGGAACTCTGTCGTTGAAATGGGCAAGACTTCCGGCGCGTTGGCGTGCAGGGTCTGCCCGGCCTGCTCGAAGATGGCGCGCGCAAAGCCGCACCAGGACGTGAAACCAGAGCACGTCATGTGATAGACGCCTGCGGACTGAGCAGAGACGCGGCCGCTGAGAAGCTGGTCCGCGACGCGGCGGGTGGCATCGGCGAGCTGAAGTGAGCTGGTCGGCGCACCGATCTGGTCATCAACGACGCGGAGCTCTTTGCGTTCGCTGCCGCGGCGGAGCATGGTGAGGAGAAAATTTTTGCCGTGGGGTCCGTAGACCCAGCTGGTGCGAAAGATGAAGGCGCGGCCGCC
Source organism: Acidobacteriota bacterium (assembly GCA_021779695.1). The sequence continues at coordinate 2,609 of JAJYAE010000400.1, forward strand.
CACCTGCTGGATCGCCTGCTCGCCTTCGAGCTTGGTTTGCCCGTAGACATTGAGAGGGTTGGGCGAGTCGGACTCGAGCCAGGGCGTGGTCTTTGTGCCGTCGAAGACGTAGTCAGTGGAGTAATGAAAGAGAAGCGCGTTGGCGCGCAGTGCCTCCTCGGCGAGGACGGCTGGGGCGAGGGCGTTGATGGCACGGGCGAGATCAGGTTCGGACTCGGCGCGGTCAACGGCGGTATACGCGGCGGCGTTGAGGATAAGCTGAGGCGCGGATTCACGAACGACAGCGCGAAGCTGCTCCGGATTTGACAGGTCGGCGGTGTGGTGGCCATGGGCGAAGACTTCTCCTGCGTTGGCGAAGCTGCGCTGGAGTTCGCGGCCGAGCTGTCCGGAAGCGCCCAGGATGAGGATGCGGGGCGATGCCATTATGCGAAGACCTCAGCGTGGGCGAGGCGCGCACCCTGGGCGTCTTTGTCGGAGACGATGGCGGTCCTGGCGTCGATGGGCCAGGGGATGGCGATCTCCGGGTCATTCCAGAGGATGGTGCGCTCGCCCTTTAGCGAGTAGAAGTCGGTGACTTTGTAGGCAAAGCCTGCGACATCAGAGAGCACAACAAAGCCGTGGCCGAAGCCTTCGGGGATCCAGAGCATCTGGCCGTTGTCGCCGGTGAGCTCGACGGCGACGTGCTGGCCGAAGCGAGGCGAGCTGCGCCGCAGGTCAACGGCGACATCGAGAACTGCGCCGTGGGTGACACGAACGAGCTTGCCCTGCGGCTGGATGACCTGATAGTGGATGCCGCGCACGACGTTCTTTTTCGAGAGAGAGAAATTGTCCTGAACGAAGACTCGGTCGAAGCCGGCCTGCTGCATTTTGCGCTGATTCCATGTCTCCCAGAACGCGCCGCGCGCATCCTTAAAAATAGGTGGCGTGAGAAGGAGAACTTCAGGCAGAGCGGTGGGTGCAACGTTCATCCGCGCACCCTCGACTGTGCAGGGATGGACTCATCCAACAGCATCATCAGGTATTGGCCGTATCCACTCTTCAAAATCGGCGCCGCGAGTTCTTTGAGTCTTGCCGCGTCGAAGTACCCCAGCCGGAATGCAATCTCTT
>JAJYAE010000067.1 GCA_021779695.1 Acidobacteriota bacterium
CTACTTGCTCTTAGCCTTGCTCCGCACCGCCGCCTGCTTCTTCCGTTCCCGCAGCAGTGCGGCGCGCTCCTTCTCCGGCAGCGCCAGCAGCGCCTTTGTGCGCTTCGGCAGCTTCTCGAAGATCAACGCATGTGCGCATCGGAGTTCCTCTTCAATCTCTCGCGCGCGCAGCACGTCCCAGCGCTCCATCGTCACCCAGTGCGCCTTCGCCAGATACGGCGCGGGAATCATCCCTTCCACCTCGAGCAGTTCGTGAAAGCGTTCCGCCCCGCAGTGAAACCAGAGCACTCCGGTGCCAATGCCCTCCAAATCTGTCATCGCAAACATCTTTCCGCCAAAGTCGCGGTCGCCCACCCAATACACCAGGTGATGGCCCCAGTTCACCGTCTCCACCACATGCGGCAAGGCCAGACAGATGGCACGAATGCGCTCGTTGTCCATCCCACTCCTGCTCAGAACTTCGCCTCAAACACGCGGAATCGCCGCTCCAGCTCCCACTCCGCCGCGGCCTTCTGGCTCCCGTCCAGGAACGTCTTGCACGCCGGGCTCATCGTGTCCGCGCCCGGCATCTGCCCGCGGCACGCCGCGTTCAGTGCGGTGAACGCATCCGGCGCAGCCCACAGTTCCTCGCCCGGCAAAAAGCTGTGCTCGATTCCCGTTCGCGCCAACTGCTTCATGTCCACGTAGCCAAGGTGATAATCCATCACCGCGCGCACATACTCATGCGTCAGGTCGATGCGGCTCACGCCCTCGTCATCGGTAGACAGCGCCACCGGCACGTGCGCCTCGCGATACAGCGGGAACGGATGCTCCTCGCCCTTCACGCCGAGAATGCCCTCATTCGAGCTCAGATTGATCTCCACCATCACGTGCCGCTGCGCCATCTCTTTGAGCAGTCCCTGCGCATCCGTCTCGTCCATCACATCCACGCCGTGCCCAATGCGTTCCGCGTGGCCCAGCTCCACGGCCTGCCGAATATGGAAGCGCAATCCCTCCGGCGGCACCAGCCCCGGCGCCAGCTCGCCCGCGTGCAGGCTGATGTGCACCTCGGGATACATGCCGTGCAGCGCATCCAGCATCTTCATCTGCAGCGTGTAGTCCCGCATCGACACGTACCCATCCTCCGGCATCACAAAGTTGATGCCAACCCACGTGTCGTCATGCGCGTCCATCGCCGCCTTCACTGTTTCGAATCCCAGCAGCGTCTGCGCAAACACTTGCTCCGGCGCATTCCCGCGCAGCACCTGGTAGAGATACCGCACCGTCACCCTGCACGCCGGCACCGCCTCCGCCGTGCCGCAGTGCTCCATCTCTTTGCGCTTCGCTTCTGCATCTTTTGCATCGGCCACGTCCGCGCCCACTTCATCGCGCAGCCCTGCTGCCAGCAGGGTCTCGCGATACTTGGCAAAATCCATCTCCAGCGGATGCGCATGCGCCAGCGCAATCGCATGTCCAAACGGCGGCGTCTCCATCAGCTCCAGATACTGTTGATTCTGGTCCGCCGCGCGGCTCGCCACCTCATCCACCCATTCGCCGGTATGCGTCTTGCTCAACCCGCTGAAGCGCCCAAACGTCGAGAAGAACTGGTCGTGCCCGCTGAACGACTTCACCGGCACAAAGCTGCGCATCGAAAACGCATCCACCAGCTCGTCGTACAAATCCTGCTCCGCCGCCGTCAGCACGCCTGACAATTCCTTCGCCGGCACCAGCGGCGCCTCGCATGGCGGCTTGGTCAAGCTCAGCGCCTTCGGGTCTACGCAGAGCCCGTCCTCGCCCGCGTCCTTGATAAAGGTCTCTGCATACACCGCGCCACTCAGGTGCACGTGCAGGTCCGCGCCCTTCGGAAACTGGTCAAGAAAGGCGCGCAGCGTCAGCGGACCCTCCGCCACTGCCTCCTGAAAAGCCCGCGTCGCGCGGCCTTCCGCCACTGCGGCGTGTGCCACCGTGCCCTCTTGCGTCAGGCGCCTCGCGGAGCTCTGCGCTGCACCCAAAACGCTCACACCGCCAGCCAGGGTAAGGCAGGCCAGCCAAACAGGAACTTGTCTCGTCATTGCTCACCAGTGTAGTGCAGTTGCGGGAGCCGGAATAATCCTCCGCACAGCGGAGCATCCTCACCGCCTCTGGCTGGAAGCCAACCGGGTCTGAGCCTGAAACGGACACAGGGTCCGCCTGCGTTTGGCTCCCCTGCGGCGGAATTGCTATACTACCTGAGCTGTTGCAGTGCACTGTTCGTGGACCCGTCCCACCTTTTCCGGCCCAACCGGAATCCGCGCAGCCAAGTGCAACAAGAAGTCTTCACTGAGGCCAGGTAGCTCAGTGGTAGAGCGCGGCCCTGAAAAGGCCGGCGTCGGCGGTTCAATCCCGTCCCTGGCCACCATCCACAAATAAAAGAAACAGCGCGAGTTAACGCTGTTTCTAGAATTGCCGTGTACTCAATACGTACTTAGCGCCTAATTTGCCGCGGGCGTGAAATCCACATAGTATTCCTTCCCGATTTCAAATTGCTCCCACGCATCAGGGTTTACCGTTCCGAGTTTGATCTCACCGCTCGGGGAATAATCCCAGAACCGTGAGTTCTCGTGCTTCGGATCGTTGTTCGCATAGACTGGTGAAAGGACGATTGTGCGAAGCTCGCACTCCTTGGTTTTCGGATAGCCGCTCTCGTCTTTTTCGTAATCATTGCCGTCAGCGGTGCGGATGCGCTGGCCACCTTGGCTGATCTCGATTCTGTTGACTACAAATTTTGCTCTGGTCATTTCTTTATAGTTCTGATTCGACCTTTCCTTAACCAAAGCACACCCACGAGGAATTGCAAGGTCCTCGGCGTGGATAAGTATCTGCAACATTATTCGCTGCTCAGACTACGAACTCGAACCATGATTTTTGACGGGAGTGCCGGGCACGGCTGATCGACTTCATCGGGCGCTTCCAAATAACTGAAGGCGACGTCTTCGACCTCATACAATCCCCCGCCGAGATTCTTCCCGTTGCGGGTCTCACCGGGAAGAAATACGCGGTCACCCGCCCTCGGAATGGCGGTCACCTCTGTCAATGGGACAAGGTTGATCCCAATCTTCCGGTCTGCATAACTGAATTCCAAGCATCCGTGGCTTACGGATTGTGGCTCGCGCTCCTTCTTCACGTCTCTGTAAAGGTTCTTCGTTGCGACGAAGAGCGTTGGGATTCCGACAATTGCGATAATGTCCGCAACGAAACTGATCGGGTCAGGCCATTGGAATGTCATGCCGGAAGATTAGCACTGCCGATTTCGCCCAAGTACACTTATCCCCAGGACAAGAAGACATGGATTGGCTGAAAGATCATTCCTATTTGAGCGGTTGGCTCGCGCTCCCCGTAGCGATTGCCTCAATGGTCTACCAAAATCGTGGTAAGACATTTGCGGAGGTGGATTGGTCGCGCCTCTTGATTTACCTGCTATTTCTTTCATCGCTTGCTGTCGTTTTCACGCCAACGTTCGATGAGGCGGCGCGTTCGACAGCAAAGTTCTTTCTGGGTGGACTCATCGGATTTCTGATCGTTGACCGCAGACCAAGGAAATAGCGTGTACTCAACACGTACTCCAAAACCGCGTTTAGGGAGTATTCTGCGTTTCTTGCGGCGTTGAAAACGCAATAACATATTTAGAATCAGTGGCATGAAATAGAGCAATCCCGTCCCTGGCCACCACTTCCACGCAAGCTCATTCCCTCCGGCCAATCTCTCAACAGTGTGCCCGCCTGACCGAAGCGATCCCGCGCAACCGGAGCGTTTTCTGGTGTCCGGATCAGAAGCGCACCGGGGGCGCACCGTCGAAGGTTATCCTGCTCCATGGACCCATCAAGCTGTGGTCAAGCCTCGCAGGAAAAAAGGAAAGGTGGATTGGCAATGCGTACGATCTTGCTTGGATTCGCGGCCGTGACCGGCGTGCTCGCATTGGGGCTGTCTGCAACAGCCGCTCGCTCACAGGATTGCGCTGGACTCAAGCGCCTTGCCATCGTCCAGACGACCATTGAGAGCGCCGAGGCGGTGCCTGCCGGCAGCACGTTTGCGGTGCCCATGTCCATGCCCGCCATCCAGGTCGGTCCCCTGCCCGCGTTCTGCAAAGTCACCGGCGTCATTCGCGATCGCATCGGCGCGGATGGAAAACACTATGGAATCCGCTTTGAGTTGAGGATGCCTGCCAACTGGAACCACAAATTCTATTTCCAGGGAGGCGGCGGCCTGGACGGTCTCGTTCAGCCCGCCGTCGGCGTGGCCGGTCGCGGCGCGCCAACCGCCTTGGAGCGCGGGTACGCCGTCGTCAGCGATGATGGCGGCCACGAGGGACCGATGGACTCCTCCTTCGGGCGCGAGCAGCAGGCCCGGCTCGATTATGCCTTCGAGTCCACGCCGGAAACGGCGCGTGTGGCCAGGCAACTGGTCGCCACGTATTATGGCAGCTCGCCCGTCCACTCCTACTTCGTCGGCTGCTCAAATGGCGGGCGCGAGGCCATGATGGCCGCCGAGCGCAATCCCCTCGATTTTGATGGCGTGGTTGCCGGAGATCCCGGCTTTCGGCTGAGCCATGCCGCCATTGCAGAAGCCTGGGACACGCAGGCATTCATGGCCGTCGCGCCCAAGGATGCTGAGGGTCGCCCAATCCTGAGTGAGTCTTTTTCTTCCAGCGATCTCAAATTGGTTGCCAACACCGTGCTCGCCCGATGCGACGCGCTCGATGGCTTGAAGGATGGCGAGATCAACAATTTCTCAGCCTGCCGGTTCGATCCGGCAGAGCTGATCTGCAAGGGAGCAAAGACCGATGCCTGCCTGAGTCGCGCACAGGTGCAGGCTCTCAGGAAGTCCTTTGGTGGTGCGCATGATTCCAATGGCAATCCGCTGTATGCACCGTGGCCTTACGATGCCGGCATGGGTGACATGGGATGGCGCATGTGGAAGCTGGGCACCTCAAAGACCGCCGTTCCCAATGCATTGAACGCTACGCTCGGCGGAGCGTCTCTCGCAGACTACTTCACGCATCCTTATATCAGTGGACGGACGCCGATGAATCTCGACTTCGACCGCGCGGCCGCGGAAGTGGACCAGACCGCGCGCATCAACGACGCTGTAAGCACGGATCTCTCCACCTTTGCTGCTCGCGGCGGCAAGCTGCTGATCTATGAAGGACTCAGCGACCCGGTCTTTTCCGCCGATGACATCATCGACTACTATCGCCAGCTTCAGCGCGACAGCGGCGGCGCTGAGAAGACTGTATCCTTTGCCCGCCTCTTCCTTATTCCCGGCATGACCCATTGCGGTGGAGGGCCGTCCACGGATGAGTTCGACGCCCTCTCCGCTTTGGAGAAATGGGTTGAGCAGGGCCAGGCCCCACGCTCCATCCTGGCCAAAGGGTCTGCATTCCCGGGCCGCACTCGGCCGCTTTGCCCTTACCCGCAGTATGCTGCATACAATGGTTCCGGCGATCCGCAGGATGCCGCCAACTTCACGTGCAAGAGTTCACAGTAAACAGCAAGCGCGCTCGCAAAGAATCTTCGCAGGAGACTTTGAAGCATCGTGCATCCATCAAGGCGATCCACACACAGGGTGATCGGAACCTGCGCTGCAGTTGGGCAACTCGTCATCCTGGTGCTTCTCCTGTTCACTCGGATTGCGCCGGCACAGTTGTTGACGACTCATGAGAAGGCAGTCGAAGTGGGCGATGCTCCTCTGGACCCCGGGCCATTGGATCATTCTCTGCAAACCCGGCTCCGCCCTGCTGCGGTGCACGCCGCCATGCGCAAGGTGGCGGATTGGCAGTTAGCCCGTGTCGCGGGCGCCGATAGCATCGATTGGACATTTGCGACCCTTTATCTCGGTTTTCTCTCCGCCTCCGACTCGCTGAACGATCCACGCTACCGGGATTTCGTGCGCGGTGTCGCAGAGGCCCACCGATGGAAACTCGGACCTCGCATCGCTCATGCGGACGACCAGGCCATCGGCCAATCCTACCTGGCACTGGACAATCTGGATCCCGATCCCCGGCACCTTGAGCCGCTCCGCCAGCAATTTAACCGTCTCCTCAACAGTCCAGACGACCCGGATAAGCCTGTCTGGTGGTGGTGCGATGCGCTGTTTATGGCGCCGCCCGTGTGGGCCCAGCTTGCGGCGACCACGGGCCAGTCAAAGTATATGGACTTCATGGACCGCGAGTGGCACATCACGGATCACCTCCTGTGGGACCCAAAGGAGCATCTCTTCTCTCGCGACAGCACCTATCTCAGAAAGTATGAGAAAAACGGACAGAAGATCTTCTGGTCGCGCGGAAACGGTTGGGTCATGGGGGGGCTGGTCCGGGTGCTCAGCGACATGCCCAGGGACGATCCGCGGCGGGTGTTTTACGAAACCCGCTTTCGCCAGATGGCCGCCAGGATTCGGTCCATCCAGGGACGCGATGGGTTGTGGCGACCCGGGCTCCTCGATCCCGGTGCGTATCCGCTTCCAGAGATCTCCGGTTCAAGCTTCTTCGTCTTTGCCACGGCCTGGGGCATCCGCACGGGCCTGCTCGACCGTTCTCTCTATCTTCCTGTTGTGAAAAAGGGCTGGGCGGGACTCGTGCGGCACATCTACGCTGATGGCCGGCTGGGCTCGATTCAACCGGTCGGCGCATCGCCCGACACGTACCCTCCGGCGGCAAGCTACGTATTTGGGACCGGTGCCTTTCTTCTGGCGGGAGCAGAGGTCGCGCAACTCAATCCATGACTGCCTTGATTGAGACAGTGTGATAGTCGCTTTTTGCAGTTCGGGCGGCATGCAGAAATCTGCGTGAACGTCGCCCCGCCGATTGCCGGAGAGCTTCAATCCAACAACGCAAAGTCAGTTCGTACCATTCGCGCAGTTTCTCGACATCGAGCACCTACAATCCGCCGACTCGGCAGCATGGGCTGCTTCGGAGAGTGTCACCAGCCGTCCCAAAGCCGGATGGAAAATGCGCAGGTGGCCAGAAAAGATCGGCGGTGCTTCACGCCGGCACTACTGGGCGGCTTCGACAACGGCGATCAATTCCTCGCGTGTAAGGGAGATCGGGTTGGCTTGCATGCTGCTGGCCCGGGCTGCCTTCTCCACAATCTCTGGCAGATCAGTCTTTGAAATGCCCCACCTGCGCAAAGCCGGAATCTTGAGTTCCTCGCAAAGAGCGCGAATCCAGTCAATTGCGTCCTCGACCCGTGCATCTTTCCGCCCGGTCAGGAGGCGCGCGATCGTGGCATAGCGCTCCAGGGCCGGATGTTCTGGAGCGCGGGCACGCAATGCCTCAACATTTGCCTTCATGCCGTGTGGCAGCAGAGTCGCGCAGAGGGCGCCGTGTGGCGCCTCCCATTGTCCACCGAGCGGCGCGGCAAAGCCATGGACAACACCCAATCCGGCGTTCGCAAGTGCCAGGCCTCCGAGCAAACTCGCCAGAGCCATATCATGCCGTGCTTCCCGGTCCGTACCATCGTGGAAGACGCGCCGCAACGCTCTGGCGGCACGCGGAATACCTTCCACACATAGTCCGTCTACCAGTGGATTCGCTCGTGCACTGACATAAGGCTCGATGAGTTGCGTCAGGGCATCGAGGCCCGTAAAGGCGGTAATCTCCGGCGGCATGCCGTAGGTCATTTCGGGATCGACCACGGCCATGCGAGGCAGCATCTGCGGGCTTCGCAGGCTGGCTTTTACGCCATGTTCCGGCGATCCAAGCACTGCGTTGCGCGTGACTTCGCTGCCGGTGCCCGCCGTGGTTGGCACCGCGATTAATGGCAGAGAGGGTGCGGAAAGAGCTCGGCCCTTGCCGACCACTTCGAGGAACTCAAGGGGATCAGTTCCGTTGGTCGCCAGCGCGGCGATCGCCTTCCCTGCGTCGATTGCGCTGCCACCCCCAATTGAGATCACCACGTCGCAGCCTGCTTGCTGAGCATGTCGCGCACCCTCCGCGACCATGTGGACGGTTGGCTCATGGGTCACGGCAAATGTCTCGGCCGAAAGCGCTGAGACGAGCGCGGCTGCACGCCCGGGCGAAGCGCCCGTGACCACCATCGGGTGCGTGCCGCAAGTGCGCGCCAGATCGGGAAGACCGGACGCGGTTCCTTCGCCGAAGACTATGCGGGTCGCGGTGGCAAACTCAAATCGCATCCTCACCCTTCCACGGACCTGAGAAAGACTTCGCTGTACTTCACGCTGTGACGAGGTTCGGACATCATCTCTGCAACCGTATTCCGCCACTTCGCATAATGAGCCGTCTCCTTGTGCGCAGCGGCCGCTTCCGGCGAACGGTAGATCTCGATCAACAGGAATCGAGATGCGTCGTCCAGCTGCTGGATCACGTCAAAGCGTGCAATTCCACTCTCCTGCACACTGGCGCGGGCGTTCTCGAGTGTGGCCTGCCGAAAGTCCTCCACTGATTCTGCCTTAACGTGCACATGCACGTGGACGATGAGCATCGGATTTGCCTCCGTTCCTTATCCTAATGGGTTTTGCACACAAGAAATTTGAGGAGCTGTGACGGAGACGCTCCAAACTATCGAGTCCCTTTGCATGAAGCTTGCCTTGATCGTACGCAACCACAGCCTCGGCTCGTTGCGTCCCCTCGACATGACCAGGACTCCCTGATTGGCAGGTGCCGGCAGAATGGGGGAGGGAGGTCATGGTTGCTTTCGTTGGCGGCTGGTGGCACCATGATCTTGAGCCTTTAGTGCACGGAGGTCAGAGTAAGGAGTTTGTTCCGTGCGGTCCATTCCAGATTCACTCCCACCGCTTGCTTCTGAGCTCGGCATGCACCCGTTAACTGAGGCCGCGCTCCACGGGATTACGCGAGCTCTCGCATCAGTCGGACGTGCTTTCATCTGTCTCGACTCCTCTTTCCACATCGTGCATTTCTCGGATGTGCTCGAACGTGTCGTGGGGCGCAACGCCTCCATGACGCTCCGGGGAAAGCCGGTTGAAGAAATTCTTGGTAACGATCTCTTTGGAGCTCGCGGTCCTCTGCGTACGGCGATGCTCGAAGGGCAGATGCGCGAAGGCTGGCGAGCGACTCTCCAATTTCATGACGCCGAGCCTCGCCTGGTCTCGATCACCGTTGCGCCGATGATCAGTGACTATTCAGAGATCTGCGACCCAATGGTCCGATACCTCATCCTTTTGCGGCCGGCGGATGAGGAGGAGACTTGCCCGGATGCGCCCGTCTACTATGCCGGCGCCGTCGCCTGTTCCCCCGCGATGCAGCGAATCTTCCGGCTTGTCGAGACTTTGCAGCACAGCGAAGCAACAGTCCTGGTTACTGGCGAAAGCGGTGTCGGCAAGGAAGTCGTCGCCCGCGCTGTTCACCAGAGCTCCCCGCGCAGCAGTGGACCATTTGTTGCCGTGAACTGCGGCGCGTTGCCGGCGGACCTGCTGGAGTCCGAGCTCTTCGGGCATGTCCGCGGCGCCTTCACGGGCGCCGTGCGTGATCGCGTCGGCCGTTTTGAACTTGCTTCGCAGGGCACGCTCTTTCTGGATGAGATTGGAGACCTGCCCCCCCAGTTGCAGGTGAAACTACTGCGCGTTCTTCAGGAGCGCCAGTTTGAGCGCGTTGGCGAAAGCACGTCACGAACCACAAATGCCCGGATTATCGCGGCCACCAACGTCGACCTTCGCCTTGCCATGCGCCAGGGACGGCTGCGCGACGACCTCTACTATCGCCTGTGTGTGGTTCCGATTGAAGTCCCTCCTTTGCGCGAGCGGCGTGAGGATATTCCTCCTTTGGCAGGAAATCTCCTGAACCGTATCACCGCCCAGCACGGGCTTGTACGCCGCATCTCACCCCAGGCGATGCGGCTGTTGCTGGACTACGCCTGGCCCGGCAATGTCCGCGAACTGACAAACGTGATGGAGTACGCAGTGGCCGTTGCGCGGATGGAGACGATTCTGCCGGAGGATCTGCCTGAGGAAATTCGGCACACACTCCCGGAGGCGACCTCTGCTGCTGCGGCGACCCCAGGTGCAGACTCTCGCGCAGTCCCTGCTGCCCCTCAATCGGTCACGATCTCTGAACCGGATGCGATCGACCGCGGCCGCATGGTGGCCGCGCTGGAAGCGCATCACTGGAAGCGCTCTGAGGCAGCCCACGCCCTGGGCATCAGCCGTTCCACGCTGTGGAGGCGGATGCGAGAGCTTCAGATCGGCTAAGGCTCGTTCCTGAAACATTTTGATTCAACTTGCAACGGATTGATGCGACGTCCTGTCGCGTTCTGTCTCCGGATATTTCACTAAGTCCATTCATTTCAGCGCCCTCGCTTGGCACGCTGGTTGCATCATGTCGGGTCAAGGCCCGCGTCGCAATCTGTTCCAAAATTGCGGGTCAAGAAGGGTCCTGAAAGAACGATCATGGCTTCCTGGAATTTCTCCCGATTGCAAGCAGGAATTTTCCTTTTATTCTTCGCTCTTGTTGTGGCACTACCGGGCAACCTCCGCGCGACCGACGGACATTTTCTGCATGGTGCCGGTCCGGTCAATGAAGCCATGGGCGGAGCCGATACGGGTCTTTGTCTTGATGCCACGGGTTCGCTCGCATGGAATCCGGCATGCTCATTTCACTTTTCCGGCAAGCGCCTGGAGTTTCACGGCACGATCTTTGTTCCATGGCGATCGCTGGGCAGCACTGTGGACGCGAATGCCTTTGGTCCCGGGATGCCCGGTGCAACCCTCAGTGGAACCACCGTCAGCCATACGGATACCTCATTCATGCCAGGCATGGCTTTTGTCTACCATCCGCAGAGCAGCCGCAATGCTTACCACTTTGCCATGCTCGCCGTCAGCGGATTTGGTGTGGACTACGATCAAAGCAACAACTTCAGCAATCCCATTCTCACTCCGCAAGCACCGAATGGATTTGGCTTTGGGAAACTCCGTTCCAATTACGCCTTGCTGACCATGCCGGTTGGCTTCTCGCGTCAAGTCACAGACCAGCTTTCCGTGGGCATCTCAATTGTTCCTGCATTCTCCATGCTGAAGGTGATTCCCGCTCCATTCTCCGCTCCAGTGAGTGCGGGTAGTACGATGCCGTACTATCTGTCCGCATCAACCAACGCAAAGGCCCTCGGGATTGGGGCGCAGATTGGCGTGCACTACGCCATGAACGACAAAGTGAGCCTGGGTGTTGCCTACCATTCAAACGTGTGGTTTCAGGACTTCAAGTGGACCAGCGCCGATCTGACCGGCGCCAGGCACAACCTCAACTTCAATATGGATCTGCCAAGCCTGGTCACCGTTGGGATCGGAGTGACACCGACCCAGTCCACTCATATTGGTGTGGATGCGCGCTGGATCGATTACCAGAACACCTCAGGCTTCGACGAGGTTGGCTATGACCCAGATGATGCCATTTCCGGTTTCGGCTGGAAAAACATCTGGACGGTCGGCGGTGGGATTCAGCAGCGCATCACTTCCTCGACAAAGCTGATGGGCGGCTACAACTTCTCGCAGAATCCTGTGCCAGCTGCCTATACATTTTTCAACACGCCCGCGCCGGCGATCGTGCAGCATCACCTGTCTGGTGGAATCGTTCAATCCGTGCACGGATGGGATTTGAATGCTGCCTACTATCACGCATTTAAGAATTCGATCACCGGGCCATGGATCTCTGGGCAAGGAAATATCCCGGGAACGTCCGTGACGAGCAAGATGTCAGAAAACTCCATTTCCATTGGACTCGCCAGAAGTTTTTAGCGTCATCCTCCAGCCGGATTGTGCATATCTTCCGTGCGTTCCGCGCCGGAGGACGACTTATGTGGTTTGTACGAAGCTGACCACAAAGAGCGTGATATCGGTCACTGCGCATGGAAAAGGAAGGCCATACAGTTTTCTTAGTTGCACAATTGCGCAAGTATGCAACAAGCGGAATCGGAGGAATCCCGAATGAAGCGCCTCATGAACGAAGCATCGTGCGAGCTGCTGGGCGACTTTTTTGAGACGTTTGCCCACGGCACGAGAATGCGAATCTTCTGCGCATTGCAGCGGGAGCCCAAGACCGTGACCGAGATTGCCAACGAGGCAGCCGTGTCCATTCCGAATGCCTCCCAGCATCTGCGCTTGATGCGAGACAGGGGCGCTGTCATCGCGGAGAAGAAGGCGCAGAGTGTCTACTACCGGATTGCCGATCAACGCTTTATCGAAGCTGCGATTCTGATTCGCAGTGCACTCTCCGAAAGATTTCTACAGACTGCGGTTCGAACTTCCATTCACCCAACCGCAAAACAACCTTCAAAGCAACTTCAACCCGCGTGACTGCTGCGGCAGGCACGCCTGAAAGATGGAGTCATTTTATGAGTGAAGCAGTTGCAATCCTCACCGCCGATAAGGTCATTGATGCCCGTGGAACAGCATGTCCAGGGCCGCTTCTTGAAGCCAAAAAGGGCATTGGCGCTGTCAAGGTCGGGCAGATCATTGAGATCAAGTCGAACGACAAGGGATCACGCAAGGATATCTCCGCGTGGGCCGGCAAAGTGGGTCATGAGTTTCTGGGGATCGTCGAGGCTGAAGGGCACGATCGCCTGTTCGTCCGTCGCAAGAAGTAGCCCCTTCAAACAGAGTGACGCGGACTGCTGGGTGCTGAATAGATGGACGACGCATGTCTGAGTCGCAAACGGCAGCCGCAGGAGGAGGCTCAAGATGAGCGTTCCATTCATCCCGAAAATTCTGGTTCTGGCAACCGAAAAATGCGCCTATCCAGGCGCTGATGCCGTGGGCAAGGCGCACCAGGAATATCCATCTCACGTGTATATTCTTCGCGTCCTTTCACCTGTTGTGTTTCCTGAAGACTTCTATCTTCGTACGTACAGTCAGGGCATCGACGGCATTCTGATTGCCGCTTGCGGCTCCGACTGTCCTTATCACGGTGCTTACGACCGTCTTGCTGCGCGCATTGATCGGCTTACTACCCGCATGAATGCGGGTGGGCTTGGCATTGAACGCATTCGACTGACCGCCATTTGCACCGTGTGCATCAAGGCGTTTCTGAAAGAGATTGCCATGATGACCGACAACCTGCAGCGGCTGGGGCCTGTCGATCGAAAGATTGCAGAGCGACTGCATCTGGAATCTCTCGAACGTCTTCAGGAGTCAGTGCGATCTGAAGAGCCGGTCGAAGTCATGCAAGGGGGTCTTTTGTGAACACCGCGATTGATTCCAGCTACTCTCCCGACGTCGTCGTCATTGGCGCAGGGATCGCCGGGTTACAGTCTGCACTCGATCTGGCCGATCAAGGGATGAGCGTCCTGGTCGTTGAGCGCAATGCGAGCATCGGCGGGCACATGATCGAACTTAGCAAAGTCTTTCCCACGCTGGATTGCGCCAGTTGTATTACGACGCCAAAGATGTCTGCAGCGGCGCACCATCCGAATATTCAGATCCTGACCTATACGGAGGTGGAGTCGATCGAATCCATCGAAGCACATCATGTGGTGCGGCTCCTCCAGAAGCCGACCTATGTGAACTTCGACAAATGCATCGGTTGCCGGCTTTGCGAATATGCATGCGACACAGAGTACCCGGATCCCTTTGAGCAGGGTCTTGGTTCGGTTCGCGCCATCGCGGTCCCGTTTACCAACGCCATTCCGCAAAAGGCGGTGCTCGATGCGGAGCATTGCGGCACCTGCGGCACCTGCGCGCGCGTGTGCCCGACCGGAGCGATTGAGTTCGATCAGCAGCCACGGCGGCTAAACATTCACACGGATGCGGTCATCCTTGCGACTGGATTTCAGCTGAATGCAGTCACGATCAAGCCGCAGTATCACGCCAGCCTCAGCCGCGACATCATTTCACCGCTCACGCTGGAGCGCCTTCTGGCGCCCCACGGACCTTATGGGCGAGTGCTTCGGCCCTCCGACGGAAAAATCCCTTCTTCAATTGCATTTGTGCAATGCGCTGGCTCGCGCGACGAGTCGATCGGCGTCCCCTACTGTTCACGGGTGTGCTGCATGTACGCCATCAAGCAGGCCATGCTGTTGTCCGGAGCTCTTCCGCTGGCAGACATCACCATCTACTACATGGACATTCGGGCCTTTGGTAAAGGGTATGAGCAGTTCTATCAGACTGCCAAAGCAATGGGCATCAACTTTGTCCGGGGCAAGGTTGCTCGGATTCAGCCCGTCGGTGGAGGCGATCTGTCGGTGCTGGTGGAGACCACAGAAGATGCCGAGAACCCCATGCAGGAACATCGTCACGACTTGGTTGTACTTGCACAGGGGATGGTTCCCGGCTGGAATCCGAAGGGGATTGTCAACACAGCCTGCGCGGGAGACGGCTTTGTGGCAACGCCGCAGTTGACGGCGCCAACCGCTACCACGGTCCCCGGCATATTCACTGCCGGCGCAGCGGCGGGACCCAAAGATATTGTCGACAGCATTGCAGAGGCTGGAGCCGCAGCCATGCAGGCCAGCGAGTATTTGTATCAGAAGCGATCCTTAACCTGCGTTGGGTAATTGTTACGAATGTGAGCCAGCGTGAGAGGAAGACGATGAACCATCCGGATCCGAAAGACCAGGCACTGGAACTTACGAACGGCGGCGCGGAATGCTGGGAGCCCGGGCAGGTCGACGAGCATGCTGTCCAGCAGGAAATTGACTCTGCCTGGCGCCGCGAAGAGGCTCTTTACTCTGCTGCAAAGGAGCAGCAAGAGCCGCGCATCGGCGTCTATATCTGCCGGTGTGGCGGAAACATCTCGGATGTTGTCGATGTCGAGCGCGTCGCCCGGACGGTGCGCCTGATTCCAGGAGTGACAACGGCCAAGGTACATACATTTGTCTGCTCCGATCCTGGGCAACACACCATCAGCGATGACATTCTCAAGGAGAACCTGGATCGCGTCGTGGTCGCATCCTGCTCACCGTTTCTGCATGAGCAGACATTTCGCGGCGCTGTTTCACGCGGCGGGCTCAACCCCTATCTCTACGAGCACGTCAATATCCGGGAGCAAGCGTCGTGGGCGCATAAGCACGATCCGGAGGGCGCGACTCAGAAGGCGATCCGGATGATCGCTGCTGCCGTCGGAAAGCTGCACTATGTTCGGCCGCTGGATCAAATCAAACTGCCCAATCATCGTCGCGCCCTCGTGATTGGCGGCGGAGTTGCCGGCATGAAAGCAGCCTCTGATCTGGCGATGCGTGGCATCAAAGTCCTGCTAGTGGAAGCGTCCGAGCGATTAGGCGGCCAGTTGAACAACCTGAACCGCGTCTACCCATCGGAGCGTCCGGCCTCAGAGATTGTGAAGGAACTTGAGCAGAAAGTCCTGCACAACGAGAATATCGAGATCTTCCTCGGCGCCAGGGTCAAATCAGTAAGTGGATTCATCGGCAATTTCAAAATTGCGCTGCAAGTGGCAAGCACTGCCGGAGATGAATCTCCCCATGTTGCGTTCACTGTAGGAGCAATCGTCATTGCGACAGGCTTCCGTCCTTATGTCCCGCAA
>JAJYAE010000401.1 GCA_021779695.1 Acidobacteriota bacterium
CCGCGCGCAGCTCCGCCAGCACATCGCTGTATACCTCAGACTGTGCCTCGACAAAGCGCTGAAGTGCGAAGGGGTCTCGCATCACCGTGTCTCTCCGGGGGAAGAGCTGTTCCATTCCAATTCAGCAGGTGCATCCGATTCGGCGCCGGGAAGCGCCCTGCGCCTTGCCCGCGCTCATCTCTCGACCCGCAGCCAGCCGAGATTTACGATAAGTGTATGCCGTTTCCCATCCGTGTCTGTGTCGTCTGCCACGAGGAGTTCGAGCTTCGGCCCGGCAAGCCGGGATTCGCCAATCGCTGCCCGGCATGCAGCCAGCCGGAAGAAGACGCGGGCGGCGCGCACGATGCCGCGACAGTCGATCCCGGCGCGGCAAAGGAAATCAACGCCGCCCGCCGCGCCGCTATGCGCAACCTGCTCTACCGCAAAGACAGCTAGCCAAATTCCGGCCTTCCTCGACAGATGAATCCTTTTCAAGGCCTGCACATCCGATAGATAGTTGTTAGAACGAATAATTCTCTTCCGCCACAAAGCCGACGGAAATACACTCAGGAGGCCTTCATGTCCGCATCCGCGCTTCGCCAGCCCGCACTCTTCCTTCCCCACGGCGGAGGCCCCTGCTTCTTCATGGACTGGACCTGGGGCCCTGCCGACACCTGGAACTCCACCCAGCGCTTTCTTGAGGGGTTGGCCGCCGCGCTCCCCTCGCCGCCCAAAGCGCTCCTCGTCGTCAGCGGTCACTGGGAGGAGCCTGCCTTCACCGCCAGCGCCGCTTCCGCTCCCGAACTCATCTTTGACTACTCCGGCTTCCCGGAACACACCTACCGGCTCACCTGGCCCGCACCCGGCGACCCCGCCCTCGCTACGCGCGTAGTCGAACTTCTGAAGGCCGCCGGTCTGCCCGCGGCCACCAGCCCCACGCGCGGCTACGACCACGGCGTCTTTGTGCCCCTCAAGGTCGCCTTCCCGCAGGCGCAGATTCCAGTCGTCACGCTTTCGCTCGCCGCCTCGCTCGATCCCGCACAGCATCTCGCTGCCGGCCGCGCCCTTGCGCCCCTGCGCGATGAGGGCGTGCTCATCATCGGCAGCGGCATGAGCTTCCACAATCTCCGCGGCTACCTCCGCCCTGAAACGCCGGCGCGCGCCCGCGCTTTCGACGACTGGCTCACCGCCGCCGTCATCTCACCCGCATCCGAACGCAATGCAGCCCTCACGCACTGGCGCGAGGCGCCTTTTGCCACCTACGCTCACCCGCGCGAAGAGCACCTCATCCCGCTCATGGTCGTCGCCGGAGCAGGCGGAGAAGCGCCCGGTGCACGCATCTTCCACGACGACCCCATGGCCGCCGCGCTCAGCGCCTATCGCTTCGACGGATAAAACGGGAAGAGGATGCAGCGCCGGTGAGAATCCGGCGCGATGCTCACCGCTCAAACCACTTTGTCTTCTTGCCCAGCCTCAGCCCGCTGTCCAGCAGGACGGCCAGTGTTCCCAGCAGCATGCACAGGTCCGTGCGCGCTTCATGCAGAAAGCTCCATACGCCATAGCGTGCAAAGAGTGGCGGTGCGAACCGGCCCAGCGGGTGTCCCAGCAGGATTGGAATCTTGGTCGTCACGATCGCCGTCACAATCACAACAAGCAGCGCGAGGGCCCCATCGCCCGCAAACACGCCCAGCAGCACCGCCGCGCCGCCCAGCATCTCAACAACTCCCACCAGCGGCGCCACCAGATGCGGCCACGGAAAGCCGAGGTGGGCAAATCGTCCCCAGCCCAGCTCCGCGGGCCGCAGAAACTTGAGGATGCCCTCCGTCAGAAACACCACCCCCACCATGAATCGAACCAGCAGCATGGGAAGGCTTCGGCGCATATCTCTCCATGGGGCGCGGGAGCCAGTCGCAGGCTCTGCCGCTCATACAAGATGAAATGTGCATCCTTGAATCAGACAAAGAATACCGCATTCCGGAAACGCGCCGACGGCCGTGCCGGCTCGGCCGACTCACGGCTCTTCGCTCAGCAACCGCTCAATCTCCTGAACCAGCGCATGCGGCTTCGTCGAGGGTCCATAGCGCCGCACCACCTGTCCCTTCCGGTCCACCAGAAACTTCGTGAAGTTCCACTTGATTCGCTTCGAACCGAACAGCCCCGGCCGTATCTTCTTCAGGTACCCATACAGCGGATGCGTTCCCGGCCCATTCACCTCAATCTTCGCGAACATCGGAAAGCTCACGCCGTAATTCCCCGCACAGAACGACCCGATCTCGCTCTCCGTTCCCGGTTCCTGTGCGCCGAACTGGTTGCACGGAAACCCCAGCACCGCGAAGCCGCGATCCCGGTATCTCCTGTACAACTCCTCCAGCCCCGCGTACTGCGGCGTGAAGCCGCACCGGCTCGCTGTGTTCACAATCAGCAGCACCTGGCCGCGCAACGCCTCCAACCCCATCAGCCGTCCATCCAGCAGCGACGCAGAAAACCCGTACACGTCCTCGGTGGGCTTCCCGTCGCTCATGTCACGCTTCATTTCAGGATTGTCTCAGGCTGTCCTGTCGCTCCAGCCTGCGTCTAAAAGAGATGCACACCCATTATGCGTTGTTGCTGGCCCCCGCCGGGCCAGTCTCATCCGGTAGACTGTTAAGGGCTACCGCGATCCTCAGGCCGGCGGGAAGATCTGCTTCTCGGCGGGTGTGTGTGCGGTGCCGACCCAGGGTCCGAAGGCTTCATGCGCGGCAGGGTATGTAGGAAAAGATCTGATTACCTCGCCGGCGCATCCAGCGTCGGCTTGGGAGCCGTGACCGCGGTCCAATATAATCAATCTTTCCGCCAAGCTGTATCAGATTTTTTAGCAATGAGGGTGTGCATATTCTTCCCGTGAAGCTTAACTTTGGACCGCACCAGCTCTTGTGCTCGCCGCAGGGTGACAGCCCGGTGAAGATCAGGCACGCTTCCATCCTTCGGAGGATGGGGAACTTCCGGCTTTTGACGCGGCTTTCCGTCCTGTTGCTTGTGATGCTCGCCGCAGGCGCCGCCGTCGCGCAGACCTCGGACACCATCGACCAGATTCGCGTCATCGGTAACCGCCGCATCCCCAAAGAGACCATCCTCGCCCGCATGTTCACCCACGCCGGCGACACCTACGACCCTATCTCCATCGAGCGCGACTTCAACTCGCTCTGGAATACCGGCTACTTCGAAGATCTCCGCATCGAGCGCGAAGACACGGAGAAAGGCGTCATCCTCGACATCTTCGTCCGCGAGCGCCCCACCATCCGCGAGATTAACTACAAGGGCAACAACTCCGTCAGCCAGTCCGACATTCTTGACCGCTTCAAGAAAGAGAAGGTCGGCCTCTCCGTCGAGGGCCAGTACGACCCCACCAAAATCAAGCGCGCCGAGACGGTCATCAAGGACATGCTCGCCGAGCACGGCCATCAGTTTGCCACCGTGAAGACTGAGGTCAAGACCATTCCCCCTGCTTCCGTGCAGGTCAACTTCAATATCAAGGAAGGCCCCACCGTCAAAGTGGGCAACATCCGCTTCACCGGCAATCAGCACATCGGCAGCACGGAGCTGCGCCGGGCCATGAAGAACCTCAAGCCGATCGGCATCCCGTATTCGATCATCTTCGAGGACCTCTTTGCCAAGACCTTCGATTCCTCCAAGCTCGATGAGGACTCCGAGCGCGTTCGCTTCGCGTATCGCGACAAGGGCTACTACAACGC
>JAJYAE010000068.1:0-3772 GCA_021779695.1 Acidobacteriota bacterium
GAGCACAGAGTAAAAAGTCGCTCCCTTGCCCAAATCGGTCAGACGTTCGCTCGTCAGCACATTTTGATTCACTCCCTCGGGATGAAGCTTTGCCCAGTCCAGGCGCCCGGCCACAACCCCCTGCGGCACACTGGATGGCTCCGTCGTGGGAACCTTGGCCGTCAAGCAGATCTCTCCTCGATCATTCCATACCCGGACTCGGTCACCGTCGGCAATCCCCCGGGCTGCTGCGTCAGCCGGGTGCAATTCAAGCCGCTGGCTGGTCTGCGCCTCCATGCGTCGATGACCATCGAGGTTCGCAAATGTCGAATTCATGTAATGGTCTGCCTTGCGACCAAGGAACTCCAGCGGATACATGCTCGCGCTCGCGCCCCAGCGGGATTCTGTTGCCGGCTGAAAATGCGGCATGGGATCAAGCCCCTGGGAAGCAAGCGTCTCAGAGCAAAATTCAATCTTGCCGGTTGGCGTGGCAAGCGTCCCCTGCGTGTATGGAAGAAATGGGGAGTGATCGCTGTCAAGATGAAAGCCGAGCGGCGCATGCCCCTTGCGCTTCAGATCTTCCAGTGAGATGTGCTCCATCCCGGCATTTGTGGAATATCCCCCGGCGTCCAGGGTAAGCGCCTGCGCGACCATATCCTCCGCACTGTCGAGAAAACAGGGCTCCGTGAAGCCCATGCGCTGAGCGAGCTGGCCAAAAAGCCACACGTTCGACCGGGCCTCGCCAACCGGCTCAATGGCCTGCTGCGAAAGCTGCACGAAGTAATGCCCATATGCGCCCTGCAGGTCCGTATGCTCCAGAAACGTCGTGGCGGGCAACACGTAGTCGGCGTAATCCGTGGTATCAGTAAAGAACTGTTCATGCACTACGGAAAAAAGATCCGCACGCTCTAATCCACGTCGCACTGCATTTTGATTTGGGGCAACGGCCGCAGGATTCGAGTTGTACACAAAGAGTGCGTGCACCCGCGGACCATCCTCAGGCCTCTGCCCCAGAGTTGTCAGCGCTTCGCCCAGAGCAGACATATTCACGACGCGCGCCGGCCGCTTCAGCGGAGAGGACCATGCAAGATCCGGCCGCTCAATCGCTTCCTTGTTCCAGGAGAAGCCGCCGGAAGTCGACAGGACGGCGCCGCCTCCGCGATACCTCCACGCTCCCGTCAACGCAGGCAGCATCGCAATGGTGCGCACTGCCATTCCGCCAAACTCCGCGCGCTGCACACCGTAGTTGAGCCGTATCGCTGCTGGCTGCGTCGTGGCATATTCACGAGCAAGCTGCTCCACCTCACCGGGAGTCATGCCTGTCCAATGAGCCACGCGATCAGGCGTGTACTCGCTCGCTCGCTCCGCGAGTCGCTGAAAACCGTGGGTGCGCTCGGCAAGAAACGCCCGATCCTCCAACCCCTCCCTGAGAATGACGTGCATCATGCCCAGAGCCAGTGCTGTATCTGTGCCCGGCCGGATCGCGATATGCCAATCAGCGAGCCCTGCGGTCCGCGTACGGTAGGGATCAATCACGATCAATCGCGCGCCTTTGCGTCGCGCTTCCTCAATCATTGGCCACAAATGGATGTTGTTGCCATGGACATTCGCGCCCCATGCAATCACCAGCCGCGCGTGGCGAAAGTCCTCGGTCGGGGTTCCAAGCTTTTTGCCATAAACCAGGTTCCAGGCCACGCCTCCGGCTTCAGAGCAGATGGTACGGGCCAGTTGGGACGCGCCGAATCGATGAAAAAAGCGACGATCCATCGACCCAAATCCCAATAGACCCATATTGCCCGCATAACTGTAGGGCAAAACCGCCTCTGACCCAAATCGCTGTGCCGTTTCCCTCAGACGCCCGGAAATCTCTTCGAGCGCCGTTTCCCATGAAATACGCTCGAAGGTTTCCCGTTCGCTGCCTCGCGGCCGCGGCCCTTTGGCAACGCCCGGCTTACGCTTCATGGGGAAAAGGACCCGGTCCGGCGAATAAACGCGATCCAGATACTTCGCTACCTTGCCGCACAGAAAACCCTGCGTCACCGGCTGCGATGGATCACCCTGCACCTTGACCGCACGGCCGGTCGAATCGACTGTCACCAGCACGGCACAGGAGTCCGGACAGTCATGCGAGCAAACAGCATGCACGATTTTCAAAGGCGACGATGCGGCGGCAGAGGTTTCCATAACTTGATTGTAGGATCAGGCATCCCTCCCGCCGCATCCTTTGGCAGATCCCTCAACCGTTATGATGAGGGCGCAGTGCCGTCCGGCGTCATCTGGTTCACCACATTGGGCAGGTGCTGCGCAAGCAGGCTGCTGACCTGGTCAGGCTGTAGTCCAATCTTGGAAGCAATTTCATTCACCTTGTCCTGACCAATGACCTGGATGATCTGATCGGCAGAAATCCCTTGATTTGCGCCGTTTCCAACCCAGGAACTGACGACATTGCCAAGACCATTGCTCTGAAATTGCTGAATCAAACCCTGCAAACCGCCCGTCTGCGGATTATTTACCAGGTCCATCACATGGCCCATGATGCCGGAATCACCGCTCGAGCCGCCTTCCACCATTTGTGTCAAATTTTCGAGAAATGACATACATAACTCCTTGAATGAAGCAGCGTTGAGATACGAATCCTGGCGGAATCTCCTCCGTAACGCAATTGCCGGCTCAACCATCGGTCGAGCCGGCAAGGGAAGGATCGGTTCGCCGCCGGCGCTTATTTCTTTTGCTTGGCGATCACCAACGCCGCAATCTTTTTGTACGTAGCCTCGGGCAGGACCTTTTTCTGAACCAGGTCTGTCTTCTTCGCATAGGGGCGTCCATTCACAATCTTCTGTGCGTAGGCATCTCCAATGCCGGGTAGCGCCTTGAGCTGTGCCAGACTGGCAGTGTTGAGATCAACCAGATTCGTGGCGGACGCCGCCGCTTTGCTCATTGTCTGCTTTGCCTGAGACGCCTGGGCTGAGGAGGCAATAGCCATAGGGCTCGCGCCCATCATCATCGAGCATCCCGCCAAGAGAGCCAGTGCGGGTAACATTCGGATCTTCATAATGTCTTTCTCCTTGCTGAACATTGATCCAGTTGCTAGTTTTTGGCTGCGCGGTAACCCGCCTTCGCCGCATCCTGTTCCGTCATCCACTTACCCTGCTTGGTCTTCCCGTAATAGGCCGACCCGGCTTTGTGGTAAACTTTCGAGTCCGTGTTGGCCCAGACCATTCCAGGCTGTGGCGGCGTCTGGGCAGTCATTTTCGACCCGTGAGTCGAGCCGGCTGTCGCAGCGGGTGTGGCAGCCGGCTTGCTCGTAGCGGCCATTGCACTTGCTGCGGGCTTTGAAGGAGCCGCCTTTGCAGGCGCGGCGGTGGTGGTCGCGCTTGAAGAGGATTTCTTCATCCGCTTGCTCTTATGCTTCGAGGATGAGCTCGGCGCAGAACTGGACGACTGCGTGGCCTGGGCATGCGCCGCTGCAAGCGTCCCCCCTGCGATGAAACATGCAGAGAGGACGATGGGAGAGACACACTGCAATATGCGCAATTTCATGGAACCGCCTCCATACTTTCTGATTGAGTGAAGCCATGTTGTGTCTGAAGCATCAAGTGCCTGACTTGTAGCTCAACGTATTCGAAAGGGGACGTTCAAGCATCTTGTTGCTCATCCCATTCCTTTGTCAAGCAGAAGTGCAGATGGATCCAGAAAAGGCTCACTCCGCAAAAAGCCCCTCAGTCGGGACCAATCAGAAGTCCAATCTCCGATCGCGCCTTTCGTCACTCAATCTTGAGTCCCGATGCAGAGA
>JAJYAE010000068.1:3782-15407 GCA_021779695.1 Acidobacteriota bacterium
AGGCCCTGTGTCCGAAAATTTGCACGCTCGTCGGCAGAAAAGCAACCATTGAGGTGCCGGCTGACACTAAACTATCCAGAATCTGGTCTAAGTTTTGTCCGTTCCCCCCTGAAGTTCACAAAAATGAGACACGAAAAATGCAAATGTGATCGTCCAGGGAAGGGATGCAGTCCTCAAGGATGTTTTGCACTTCAACTGTGGGGCGCTAAAATGTTTCGCGGGTGTCAACAGCGGTTTGCCTTTGCTTTCAGTCGGCAGTGTCTGGTGTTCTGTGCTGCCCTTTTTCAATGAGCCACGAGTAATCCGGAGGATCTAGAACATGTTTTCGCGAACGTCGAAATCATTCAGTCTGGCCTTGGCTGCGGCCTGCCTGACTTTGTTGCCGATGGGCTGCAAAAAGCAGCAGATCACTTTAGCCTGCAATGCTGCGCCGCCGTCTGTGTTCCCAGGGGAATCCGTTACAGTCACAGGAACCGCGGGTGCCGTCAGCACGAAAAAGAACAACAACCTGGTTTACAACTGGTCCGGAGACGGAGTGACTGGCAACGGAAACACCGCCACCGTGAATACCAGCGCGCTAAACCCCGGCAGCTATACCGTGAAGGGCAGCGTCAAGGAAGGCAAGAAGGGCAAGGAA
Organism: Acidobacteriota bacterium; assembly: GCA_021779695.1. Next base: position 4,420 of record JAJYAE010000068.1, read on the forward strand.
GGCAAGAAGCCGTGGGAAAATGCTGAGTGCTCCACGAGCTACACGGTAAAGGAATTCGAACCACCCACGATCAGCTGCTCTGCCAGCCCGTCCACCATCCAGCCCGGACAGACCAGTACCGTCACGGCCAATGGCGTTAGCCCGCAGAACCGTCCGCTTACCTACAGCTATTCCGCCGCGGCAGGCTCCGTCAGCGGTAGCGGCTCCTCAGCGACATTCTCTTCGACGGGCGCCCCGACCGGCCCCGTGGAACTCACCTGCAAGGTCGCAGATGATAAAGGTCACACGGCATCTGCCGGTACCAGCGTGACGATCGAAGCGCCGCCACCGCCGCCAATCGTTCATGTCGAGACACTCTGCGTGATAACTTTCGACAAGGATCCACGCCGTCCGGATCGCGTCGACAATGAGTCCAAGGCTTGCCTCGATGAAGTTGCTATCGAACTGCAGAAGCAACCGGATGCGAAGGCGGTTATCGTCGGAAACTCGACCCAGAAAGAAAGAGATGCCCTTACGAAACACCATCACCGCAAGGGACAGACGCCAGCTGACCCCGGCGCCCAGAGAGCCGTGAATTCCAAGGACTATCTGGTGAAGGAAAAGGGCATTGATCCTTCTCGCGTCACCACTGCTACCGGTACCACAGATGAGCAGGCGGCACACAATTACCTCGTGCCCCCGGCTGCGAATTTCTCCAACGACGTGCAGGGAACTGCGCCGGTGGACGAAACAACCGTGAAGCCTCAGGAGCGCAAGCCCCTCGGAGAAAAGCCACATCACAAAAAGGCTGCGGCATCCTCCAGCAGCACCAACTAACTCACTTCGAAGGACACAACAAAACTGCCCACCAGCGCCCGGCGCAATCCGGAAGCTGGTGGGCAGTTTTTCATTCGGCACTGAAGGGCTGGCGGATTACTTTTCGGCAAAGACAAACCGTTCACGCACCTCATAGCGCGAGCCCGCACTTCCCAGAAAGCTCTCGTACAGGATGCATTCCCGTGCCCAAAAGGCGGGAATTCGCACCGTGCCGCGAAGTTTCTCCTGGAGCCCCGGTGGCGACTTTCCTTTTCCGCGCCGGCGGGCCAGCGTCACATGCGGTAGAAAGCGCCGCTCTTCTGCGTGAAATCCACAATGGCCCGTCGCCCTCTTCACAGCCTCCTGCAATTGCACCAGGCTCTCAGTCCGATGCACGCCGGCAATGATCACGCCAGTGTGCTCAAAGCAATCCAGCCTATCGAACCCCACTTCCACGGCAGGCGCACGTATTGCTCGCACCTGGTCGGCAACACACGCGCATCTGTCAGCGGAGACCTCGCCCAGAAATTGCAACGTCACGTGCCATGAAGACGGCTCCATCCATCGCACGCCGTCATCGCTGCTCCGCAGGCGCGCCACAACTGAAGAAAGATCCTTTTCCGCGGAAGCCGATAACGGAATGCCAAGAAAAAGCCTCATATGCGACCAGTGTAGGCCGGGCCCGCGCGTTGCGCAGCCTCCTGTACACTGTGGACGTCATGAGTTGCCTCTTCTGCAAAATCATTGAAGGAACGATTCCATCCAAGGCCGTTTACCAGGATGAGCAGTGCTACGCCTTCGCGGATATTCACCCTCAAGCGCCCGCGCATATCCTGATTGCGCCACGCCAGCACATCGATTCGCTTGCGTCTGCCGGAAAGAATGACCAGGCACTGCTCGGCCATCTTTTGTTGGCCGCCGCTGAGATTGCGCGTTCTCACGGCCTCAGGAATGGGTACAGGGTTGTCGTCAATCACGGCGAAGAGGGTGGCCAGACCGTGGACCATCTCCACGTGCATCTGCTCGGTGGGCGTGCCATGAGCTGGCCCCCAGGATAAGAGCTTCCAACATAAAAAGGCGCCTTCATGACGAAGGCGCCTTCGTTATTCTGTTTGCCCGGCTTACACCGGCTGAGGCACGTATTCTTCTTCTTCTTCCAGGCCGTACCGGCGCAAAAGATTGGGCAGGCTCTGTGAAAACGCCGAGCGCGGCATCACTGTGTCACAGCCAGCCTCAATTGCCTTGAGCTTCAAATCTCCCTGCAAGTGGTTCAGAAAGCCCACGATTGAGGTGGCCTTCTTGAGCTTCGCCTTTAGCTTGGGAATGAGAGTCATCGGCTTGGCATTCAGGTTGTTCAGATCAAAAACCACCAGGGTCGGCCGTTCGGCTTCAGGAGCGTCAGTCAGGCGAGCAAGGATCTCCTTATCGCCCTTGACAAACTCGACCTTGATGCCCAGTTTGCGTGCCGTCTCCTGAATCTTTGCCTGGAAAAACAGATCCTCGATGAAACAGAAAATCCGAGTCGGGGCATCTTCACGCACAGGCACAGGCGCCGCGGGACTCTGCAAATAGAGATCCGGGTAGTAGCCCTGGCCATTCCCGCTTGTCGGAATCGTCGACGCCGGGCCGTCGGCAACATTGCCGTTCGCCGCCCGATAGCTGTGGTCCATGGGCCCCACGAATGTACGTGGCCCTTTCTGGGATCGCTTATCCTTGCGCTTGCCCTGGGACGGAGGGGCAATGCTGTTACCCGGCTGGCCCACGGGCTGCTGGGACTTCTGGAAGAATTTCTTTTTCTTCCGGCTCTGCCCCTGGTGCTGCGGTCGCTGCTGCGGTAATTGCGCGACCGGTCCAGGCTGCTGGGTTTGCTGTCCTTGCTGCGGCGGAGACTGCTGCCCTTGTTGCATCTGGGGCGCGCCCTGCTGGCTGGACTTGTTCTTACGGCGGCGCCGGCGGCGGCGATGCCCCTGCGACTGTCCCTGCCCTGCGGCCGGAACGGGCCCCTGCTCAGGCTGGGGCTGGGTCGGTTCTGTCGTCATGCGTGCACTTCCTGGCACATTATGTTGTTGTGCTTCTACTGGATGGGCTCAACCATCCTTCAGCGATGCGCTGAATATTGATCCTGACTGCTTATCCCCTTCGGGCTGGTCTGAGTCATTTCGGGCCACACGACTCAAGCAGCGGAAACAGGCCCATTCTCGCCGAACCTTTGGTGTTCATTCCACCAAGACTTGCGGTCAATAGCCGAATCGGCCAACCGCCGTACCTATCTTGTCAATCGTGCTGTGGCTTTTGTCCTGGACGCAATTCCGTCTCAGGAAAACACCTCAGGGCTCTTGCTACAGTCAATAATGCTTTCCTCGCCTCTTACGCCTGTTCCTCGCAAGTGGCCATATCCACCCGTCGGGATTGAGGCAGGCTCGGCGTGTATTCCTCTGGTGATGCCTGTCCTTGCGATGGGCTTTCCTTTTCGCCCCGGATCACGTATGAATCTGGCAGGAAAGACATCCATCTTAAGCGGCGAGCTCTCACAACCCCAATTTCGGGAGGATTTCATCAGCCGCCCAAGTGGGCAATTTTGATAGTACAGCTTGAGGCCGGGGGACGCAAGTCGAGAATCCCACGAAAGCACCAGCACCCTCGGGAGTTCCCTGCATTCCACCAATGACTCGCCCCACAGACGCAAGAAGCGCCACCCATTTTGAGTGGCGCTTCTATCCTTGCATGAGTCGCTGGCCTCCCGGCAAATTGAGCCCGATGGCTGCTCCATCGTGCTTTTTACGAGCTTTCCCGACTGGTTTCCCCTTCTAGGAGGGCCGCCTCATGGACGGTAGCTCTTGCCGGGTGCCTGCTGCTTTTTTTGCCCGCCGGAGTGAATCCAGCGAGCGGTACATCACTGGCACTTATCTCTTAGCAATCGTCCGTCCACTTTCACTCTTCTTTATTTTCAGGCACTTATCGCGAGCAAAAGCTCTTCCAGGTCTCTATTCCGGTAGGTCTGAGCGCCAAATCTCCTGAAAACCATATCCAGGGTCAGTGCTGACACTGCGGACAGTAATGCGTGCTCCGCCCACCCACCACAATTCGCTGAATCTTGGTGCCACATGTGCGGCACGGCTGGCCGTCCCGCTGGTAGACCCGATGCTCAAGCTGGAAGAAGCCACGAACCCCGTTGGCATCGACATAGTCGGAAACAGATGATCCGCCCAGTTTGATTGCCTGTCGCAAAACACCCGCTAATGCTCTGCGCAGCCGCTCCAACTCAGCCGCGGTCAGCCGACTCGCCATGCGCCTCGGTCGAATCCCTGCTCGAAACAGGCTCTCATCTGCGTAGATATTGCCCACCCCGGCCAGAAGTGTCTGATTCAGCAGAGCAGCTTTCACAGCTAGGCGCCGCCCGTGAAAAAGCGCCGCGAAGGTCTTTGCATCTACCTCCAGGGGCTCCGCACCGGGTGCGGTAAACCCCTTCAAATGATTGAGATCCCGATACTCCAGCCTTCCAAATCGCCTGGGGTCGACGAAACGCAGCTCCCGGCCACTGGCCAGATAGAGCCGTGCATGGGTGTGTGCAGCCAGGGGTGCCTCGGCGGCAGTCACAAGCAATCGACCTGTCATTCCAAGATGCACAATCCACTGGGCTTCAGGTTTGCCCCGCTGCGTCGGGCCCAGGTGGCACACGATATGCTTGCCCTGGCGCTCAACCGATCGAAAATATTTCCATTGAAGGCCTTGCGCCATCTCCGCAGCCGAAGACTTGAATGGCTCGCGATGCCGCCCCAGCCAGACCTCAACGACACGATCGCCCCGTACGCGGTCATGAACTCCCCGTGCGATGGTTTCCACTTCAGGCAGTTCCGGCATTTGCTTATTGTAGTGGGGGCATTACGGCTCGTGCTTTTCGCCGTGACCTGAGATAGGACTGACCTCGAAACTGACAATGTGCCAATCTCCATTGTCGTCTCGCACCCAGACACGGGTGTATCGAAAACTGCCGGAAATGGGGCCATCCGGAGTTTTCCCGACCACATCAGCGCGCGAAGTCACTAATGCCGTCGAGCCATAAAACCGCACCTTGCGATCGGAAAGCTCCAGTGACTCTAAATGCATGGACCCACTGCGTAATGCAGCAAGGAGGTCGTCTTTCGATTCCAGGGTGCCAGCATTGGTGATCCCAACATAGTCATCTGCCAGCAGGTCATTCATCTTGCTCACGTCCCGCTGCAGGATTGCCTGCCGCCACTCGAATTCGAGTTGGTCGATCTGGTGGCGTTCCTCGTGCCGCTCCGCGCGTGGCATCGCCGCGAGGCGCGCCCCTGCGCTGCATGCAAGGCACATCAACACGGCGATAGCCAGCATGCTGATCCAGCCAGTTCGTCCATTGGCCTTGGTCGTTCGCATCAGTGTAGAGGATGTTAGACCGAGCATCGAGCGCCGGTCAATCCACTGCGGCGGGTGGCAGAACTTCCTGCAACAGAACGCTCTGCCTGGAAGACACATTCGCTACGCGAGGGCGTCCAGGTCTTCCCTGCTGCGCTCCAGCATCTTCTGATAAAGCCCACCAACGGCGTACCGCTTGAAGTGCGCGGACTTACGATGCGCCTCTTCAGATGCCGCGTCCCTGTACTGTTCGTAAATCACGACCATGTCGGGGTCGCCTTCGCACCGATGCGGAATATAGCTCACGCAGCCTGGTTCCTGGCGCGAAGCTTCGGTCAGCTTCACCAGCAAATCCGCAATTTCAGCTCGATCATCTGGGGAAAACTTCATGCGAATCAAAAAGCTCGTCATCGTAGCGGCTTCCTCGTCACTATCTGGGGCTGGCCTCGCTCTGCCGTTCGTTCAGTTTACCCATGAATCGACCGGAGTGCCTCGCGAAATTCCGGAAGGATGATCGTGTGGTCCCGATCAGCTCCCGTCGATACCATCGCGATCCTGGCACCGCTCTCGCGTTCCTGGAAGCGCAGGTATTCCTGAGCCGCCTGAGGAAGCCTGTCGAACTCCGTGATTCCCTCCGTGCGAGCCTTCCATCCCTTCAGCTTGGTATACACGGGCTCAATTTTCTCCAGGCCAGCAACATCCGCAGGCACCTCATCGGTGATCTTCCCGCCAATCCTGTACCCCACGCAGATCGGAATCTCATCCAACTCATCCAGGACATCCATTTTGGTGACCACGAGCCACTCCGCACCATTCACCTGGTTGGAATAGCGAAGCAGTGGCATATCCAGCCAGCCGCAACGCCGCGGCCGGCCAGTGACCGCGCCGTACTCCTGGCCTCGCGCCCGCAGGTGATCACCGACTGCTTCATGAATCTCCGTCGGAAAAGGTCCTTCACCCACGCGAGTCACATACGCTTTGGTCACGCTGATGACCGTGCCAATTGCGGTCGGCCCAACACCCGTGCCGGTGGCAGCGCCGCCAGCCGTCGCGCTGGACGAGGTTACAAACGGATAGGTGCCATGGTCAATGTCAAGCATCGTTCCCTGCGCGCCCTCGAACATGACGCTTCCGCCCTGCTGTAAAACTTCGTGCAACAAGCGACCGGTGTCCCGGACAAACGGTCGTACCTGTTCCGCGGCAGCTGCATACTCGTCATACATTCGGGCAGGATCCAGCGGGTCCGTGCCAAAGAGAGCATGAGCGATCGCGTTTTTCTCAGCACAGGCAGCATCAATGTGAGTCTTCAAGAGCTCAGGTCGCAGCAGATCCACCACTCGTAGACCGTTGCGCGCCATCTTGTCCTCATAAGCCGGACCGATACCGCGGCTTGTCGTTCCGATCTTCTGGCGCCCCGGCGCGCTCTCAGCGGCGAGTTCGATCATGCGGTGATAGGGCAGAATCACCTGCGCACGATTCGAGACAAATAGCTGACCGTCCACATCGATCCCCAATTCGCGCAGCTTGGTCACTTCACGCAGGAAAGCAATTGGATCCAGTACGACGCCATTTCCGATGATTGCCTTGCAGCCGGGACGAAGCACGCCGCAGGGAATGAGCTGCAGCACAAACTTCTGCTCGCCGTGGATGACCGTATGACCGGCATTATGCCCGCCGGCATACCGCGCCACTGCGCTGAATTGCTCGCTCAGCACATCCACAATCTTGCCCTTGCCCTCGTCGCCCCACTGGGCGCCCAGCACTACTGCAGTCTTCGCTCGCATCGTCGCTCGATTTCTTCCAGGATTTTGCACTGCGCAAACACCCATGGGGCCTTCCCACAGTGGCACGCGGGCAGGCTGAAGTCATTCGCCTGCGCCATCTCCGATGATAAACCCTGCATCCATCAGTGGCCTGATGGCTTACACGACTTCGTCGGCACGATCGCAGGGTTCGGCGTGAAACTCGTTTCGACATCCGAAATGGACGAGGCATCCGTTGCGAAGGTGGCTGGAACAACCGAAGGGCAGCTCAATGACTTCCAGGACCCCGGCGCAGCTATGCCCCAGGCTCACTGGGATGGCCCAAAGCGAGGTCTCTCAGGCTCCGGCAGCCAGCACGGCATCCGCAATCAGGGCAGCCTCTGCCGCAGGCCGCACGGCGTGTGAACGGATGATCGACGCGCCCTGCAAAATCGCAATCGCCTGAGCGGCAAGGCTGGCGGTGTCCCTGCCTTCGATCGGTGCATCAGCGCCGTCGTACAAAGGCGCGAGCGCTCGCCCCAGAAACGACTTCCGGCTTAGCCCGGCCAGAATCGGACGTCCCAACTCGAGAAGCTCCCTTTGCCGAGCCAGCAAAGCAAAATTCTCTTCGAATCGCTTGCCAAAGCCATAACCCGGATCGAGCACGATTGCCTCCAGCGCAATTCCTGCTTGTAGTGCCCGTTGCATGCTTGCAGAAAGGCCGGAACGGACCTCCAGTTGCAGTGCCTCGGGACTGAGTCTTTCCTGGGAGGACCAATCATCTGGTCGCCCCCTCGTGTGCATCAGCACCACTCCACAGCCCGATTGCGCGCAAACTGCAGCCATCTCCTCGTCCCAGGTGAATCCGCTCACGTCATTCACGATCTCCACACCGGCAGCTACCGCTGCGCGCGCCGTTGCAGATTTGTAGGTGTCCACGGAGAGAATTGCGTCGGGGCGCAAGCGGAGAATGCCTTCCACCACCGGCAACAGCCGCTCCTGCTCTTGGTCCGCGCTGACAGCAGGGGCATCATCCGATCCCGGCAGTCCGCCGGCGCGCGAGCCGGGCCGCGTGCTCTCCGCACCAAGGTCCAGCAGGTCCGCTCCGTCTTCCAGCAGCCTGACGCAATGCGCAACCGCCTTCTCCAGTGCAAGGTATCTTCCTCCGTCACTGAATGAGTCCGGCGTGATGTTCACGATCCCCATGACCAGGGTGCGCCGGCCTAGTTGCAGAGATCGGCTCCGAAGCCGCCAGACAGCCTCACTGCGCCGCACTCCTATTGGCGGGACTCTCATTTTGATCCACATATCCACCTTGCATTCTACGGGCACGGACGGGACGGCCACCTGCTACACTCCCGCCATGAGGATGCACAGGGCTCTTACCCCACTCCTGACCGTGCTCCTTGTGAGCCCCGGCGGACTTCAGGCCCAGGCACGGCACACCCATCGCCCCCAAGCCGCCCCGCCACTTGCACCCGGCACTTCGCTGGCAAGCCGTATCGATGCCATCCTTGCCGATCCCGCTTTGACGCATGCAGAAATCGGCATCAGCGTCATGACCATCGACGGCCAGGCTCTTTTTGGACTCAATGACGGCAGGCTCTTCACGCCTGCGTCCAATGCCAAGCTCGCCACCACCGCTGCGGCTTTTGCTTTGCTCCCTGTGAACACCCTCACATGGACAACCAACGTCGTGGCAACGGGCGAAGTGGACGCCGGAGGCACATTGCACGGCGACCTCGCCGTCCTTGGCGTCGGCGATCCGACCGTAAGCAACCGGCTCTACCCCTATCGGGAGCCCAATGCGGCAACCACCCCCACTGAGGGGCCTGCGTCGCCTGGACCCATGTCACCCATGGATCGCCTCGCGCAGCAAGTCGTCGAGTCCGGAGTGCGCAAGGTGGACGGCAATGTCATCGGCGACGACAGCTTCTTTCTCGACGAACCCTACGCAAATTCATGGGCATGGAACGACCTTCAGTGGAGCTTTGGTGCCCCGGTATCGGCTCTCTCCTTCAACGACAACTCCATCGACCTCATCCTGCGCCCCGATTCCAGTGCACCCAGTGGCCTCAGCGCCTCCTGGTCGCCGGTCAACATTTACTACACCCTCGACAGCACCATGACGATTGCTCCGACCGCTGAAGCTGCACGGCCCGGGCTGGATCGGCTGCCTGGGAGTCTCCTCGTGCGAGCCTGGGGTACCGTTCCGCCTCAGGGATTCCGCGCCAGCCTCGCCGTCAATGATCCCTCCGAGTTCACCGCCGAAGCTTTTGCTCAAGCTTTGATGGCCCGCGGTGTTCAGGTCACCGGAACAGCGGTCACCGCACACAGACTGTCCAACGGAACGGGCAACTTCATTGCCGAACGAGATCAGCCCCTTACCCTAAAGCCAGTCGACCTGAAAACGGTGGCTGCGCCGCTGCAAGGACGCCGTGTCTTGGCAACGCTGATCTCAGTTCCTCTTGCCGAAGACATCACTTTGACCAACAAAATCAGCCAGAATCTCCATGCCGAGTTGCTATTGCGCCTTCTTGGCCGCCTCCTGGGGAATGACGGAAGCTTCGAACAGGGTACGCGCGTCGTGCGGCAGTTCCTTCTCCAGGCAGGCGTCAAGGATGAGGACTTCTTCTTTTACGACGGCTCGGGTCTGAGCATGGACGACCGCATTACGCCCCGTGCGCTGGCGCAACTCCTCAGTTATGCCGCGCGACAGCCCTGGGGCGCGGCCTGGCGGGCCACCCTGCCCATCGCGGGCCTCGACGGCACGCTCGCTGCATGGTTCAAGGATTCAACGTTGCGGAATCGGCTCTGGGCCAAGACCGGCACTCTCAATGAAGACAATGCACTTTCCGGCTACTTAACGGCGGCCAGCGGCAAGACTCTCGCCTTCTCCATCCTTTTGAACGGGCACAAGCCTGGCAGCAGAGTTGAATCGAGGACGATTCAGCGCATTTGCGAAGCCATCGCAAGCTCGGAGTGACAACTCGTCCCCGGTGCTCGGGGTATTATCGAAAAGCAGATGCGCACTCTTATTCTTCTCTCGATCGGTGCGGCACTGGCCGGAGTCGCAGGCTGCCGCTCGCTTCCGCCTTCAAAGCCCGCCTCGCAATGGACCGCTCAGGAGGCGCGCGGCGCAGCCGTGTTTCAACAGGACTGCGCGCGCTGCCACTACCCCACCACGACCAGTTCCCTTCATGGGCCGGGCCTACAGGCCCTCACCAAACTGCAATCCATGCCATCCGGCATGCCGCCCACGGATGAGCGGCTCACCGCCGTGATCCTGCATGGCCGCAACATGATGCCCGCCACTCCCCTCACCGACCAGCAGCTACAGGATCTTCTCGCCTATCTCCACACCCTATGACCGAACCCACATCTGAAAAGCCATCCGCGCCCAGCCGCCCACAGCGGCAATGGCTTGTTCTGCCAGGCGTTGCCGCCATCAGCCTTTATCTGCTTCTTCTCGCGGGCGATATTATCCTTGGCGTCGTCGGCGGCCACTATCCCCCGCTGTTTCTGGTGCTCTCTGCGGCATTCATCACCGCCTGCGCGGGTCTGCTCATGCTGCTGCGCTGGGCTTGGGCGCTCTCTCTCAGTGCCGTCCTGCTTCTTGCCTGCTATAACCTCTGGCTCTTCTCAGAGCAGCACGTAGCTCCCGGCCTCATCCAGGGCCTTTTAAATCTGGTCTTCTTTCTCTACCTGATCCGCACGGAGGTGCGCGAGAAGCTGCAGTAGCCGATCCTCACAACACGATCAGCGGACGCGGCAGCCGCGTTCCGGCACGCTCCAGAAATCGCCGCATCCGCGACGCTTCTGCACGCTGCGCCGCTACCAGGCGCATGTGCCGCCGCAGATGATCCGGGCAACTGAGTTTCGACAGTCCAGCTTCATCGGCGTCAGCGTTCTGCTCCAGGCGCTGAATGCGCTCCTCGATCAAACGGTGAAAGCGGGGACTGATCTCAAAATCACTTTGCAGAGCGGGTAATGGACTCATAAGGCACACCTGAAGATACAAACAGCCAGACTCTTTCTTCAGAAGAGTGGCCTCATGTTTTTTACCATTCTGCC
>JAJYAE010000402.1 GCA_021779695.1 Acidobacteriota bacterium
TCCTCATAATCATAAGATAGGAGGCGTTCATCCCACGGACCTGCTTGCTCTGATAACTCCCGTGGGACGAGCCACGTCGCGGTCTGCATATAGGTATTCTGATCCATCTTGCAAAGCAGCCACTCGAGTGGATTCAGATCTCGCCATAATGGTGTGGGTCGAAAGTGTGCATGGTCTGTGCGGTAAAGGAATTGGCCCCAGGAGGAGGATAGAAGTTCGCGCTTCCCCAGATTAGGCCGCGAGAGCAACTGGAGTGCAATCTTGTTCGGAGCTAGAAGATCATCCGCATCCAGCCATTGAATATAGTCACCGTTCGCATAAGAAAAAGCGGCATTTCGCGCCGCGGCAGCCCCGCGATTCTCCTGAGGAATGGTCCGTACGCCGCGCTGCCTGAAGCTCTCTGCGACGCGGAGAGTGTTATCAGAGGACCCGTCGTCGATCACGATAATATCGAGATTCTTCCAGGTCTGATTCAGTACGGATCGAAGAGTATCAGCAAGCGTCTTCTCCGCATTGTAGGCGGGAATCAGCACAGAGACCTTCGGCTGCTGCGTGAGTGTATTGATATGGAGGGTGTGGTGCGGACCCCAGGTGAGGACCCGGCCATTGACCTTGGGCTGGTCGCAGATTTTTCTTTGCTTGAGCACCTGGTCCTGCCGGTGGGCCTCGAACTTTCTGGCTAAGTACCGCCGCAGCCGCTGCGAATGCGGCCGCCAGCTTCCTTCCATTAAATGAACGCCATATCGGCCAAAGCAGTGCCAGGTCTCTACGTTACAGACATCTTCCGGCATCAGAACGGTGACTGCTTTTGTCAGTTCGGGGTTCTCTGCGAAGGTTCTTGAGACCAGGCCGGGGCCGGTTGAGTTCAAAACCCAGTATTGATCTTCTGCGAACGCGGGGGAGCCGTGCATCATGGGCTTTACCCATTGGGGGTTCTCGTGTGCCCGGACGCAGTTGGCAATGATAGCGGCGAGAAAAGGATTGCCGGGCGAAGCGCCAAAGGCGTAGTTTCCCATCTCCCAGGGCATCTTGAGGTCGTTTGCCAAAACGTGGCTCAGCGTGAGCCCCTCGAAGGTGAAGACACAATCCTCTTCAAGCAGAGTCGCAATGCTCTCAGAGACCATCACATCCAAATCGAAGTAGAAGCCGCCCCGCTTGTACACGACGAGATAGCGAAAGAGGTCGTACTTCTGGATGGGAAACTTGAACGACTTGAAGAGCGACCTGTACTCGGGGCATTCAACCTCAATGAATCTCTCGACCCTCTGATCGTCATAGAAGTCATACTCAAACCCCGGATGCAAGCGTCGCAGGGCAGACGTAATCACATTCGTCCCGACTGGTTGGAGCCAGGTTGTGCCGGTTTGAATAATCCGCTTTGGAATCATCGATCCACACTTTGGAGTTGTCTTGCTGAGACTTCGTGCTGGAAGAAGCCATTCCTGCGGGAAGCGGGAATGGAGGCCGATTGAGATTGATTGGTTTCCTATGAAGCGCTTACGATTGCATCATCTTTCAGTTCCCCGCGTTCGCGTCAACAATTTTTGCGCACGGGCTTAGGGGTTCCCGGCATCCGGCATCGTCGCCTTGGATGCAAGTTCTGCCATTCTGCCGATCTCTTCTGCGAGTTGTCTTTTCCGTTCTTCGTTCATTCCCGCGGCATCCGGAGTTTGCTGTGCTACCGCATTGATTGTGCGGCGTCGTCCCACAATTTCACGGAACAGCTTGAGAACCTGCTCGATTGGCGCGAAGCTTCCGTGCAGAAGAATCACTAATCCGAGATAGAGCGCGGCGAATAACACTGAGAGCGCCAATAGGGCGCCCAGTACCTGCATCGTTCCGTGGAACGCGGCCGGACTCTGGAAACTCTTCATCAGCCTGGCGATGCATAGGTACGATGCCAGCGAGGCTGCAACATATCTCCAGATGACATTCACAATTGCAAAAATGCTGATTCGAATGGGGCGCGTGGCATACCAGAGCGCGGGGAGCGTGATGATGCAGTAGGCGAGCACCCAGGCAAGTGCGATGCCTTGCGCCTTCCAATGCAGGCCGATGCAAAGGCAGGCCGTCGTGACAACAAGGTCGATCAGTCCCCATCGAAACCACCTGTCTGCATGGCCGAGTGAAAGATGGATCCAAATGTGCGTTCCATAGATAGCCATGAGGCCAATGCCGGGCGCAAAGATTGTGAAGAGGGTGCCCGACTCAATCCATTTTGCTCCGAGGAGTACAAAGACCAGATCGCGGCCGATGAGTGTGAGCAGCCCGCTGATACCCATTCCGATCAGCGCCATGACTCCGATGGCCCCTAAAAGATACTTCTTGTATTGCGCAACATTGTCTTGCAGCCTGCTCAACGCAGAGACCGCAACGATCGTCATTCCAAGCGAGAGCTGCGAGGATGGGAGCACAAACAGGTCGTAGGCCTTCTTGTAAAGCCCGAGTTGAACAGGCCCGAGACGCCAGCCCACCAGGAAGTTGTCGAGGTTGCTGGTGAAATAGCCGGTTGAGAAGCGGGCATACGTGTTCACTGCGTACCGGACCAGGGAGCGAGTCCCTTCTGCCTTGACGGGCAGACCGGGCTGCCATGTGCAGAGAAACCATGCGCCGATGGAAGGCACCGCGGTCAACGCAATCGCTCCGCCAACCAGCGCCCAGTATCCCCATCCAGCAAAACCGAGCGCGATGGAGACAATCACTGAAGCCACACGCCCTGCTACGTCATTGGCAGAAACTGCTGAAAAAAGCATTCCTCTCTTCAGGAGCGCCAAATGAATGACAGAAAGACCCGACAGAAAGATCGTGATCGAGATCCAGGCTGCAACCCCGCTGATCCTCGGGTCGTGGAAGACCTGCCCCATCCACGGGCCCGCAAGGGCAAAGCCCACCGCGAGGATCGTGCTGCCAACTACATTCATCCAGAACAGGTTGCTCGCCTGACCGTGATTGATCTTCTCGCAGTGAACAATCGCCTCAGTAAAGCCGTTGTATCCAAAATTGACAAAGAGGAGGCTGAAAGTCGTCACGATAGTGACCAGGCCAAAATCACGCGGAGTCAGCAGCCGGGCAAGCACCATGGCCGAGACGAGCTGAATGCCCACACCGGAGACTCCGGAGAAAAGCGTGGCGACTGCACCTCTCGTCGCCAGGCGTTTGAGATTGCCTGCATCAATCTGGCTGTGGAAGGCCCCATTTGCATCAAACGGTTTCAGAATTGCACCCCTACTGGTGGAACTGGTTGATGGCTCTCCCATTGAGGCGGAGCAACCGGAGTCTGCTGTGTTACGGAAGTACTATTGTGTGGTGATTTCACGACTGTTAGCGTCATGGCGCACTGCATGCGGTATCGAGGATTGACCTACTAACTCGGACAGAGCACCCAGGCTAAGGTTCCCCGGGTTGCATCGGCTCCGAGTGGAGAAGGGAGAATCTTTATTACCCCGTCTGCTTACCACTGGAATGGTTCTTCGTCCTTCCAGAAGGTTCCTTATCTTCTGCTGTTAGACTTCTTCGAAGCCGCTCAAGTTGACGATTGAGCCTGAGGCGGAATGGCTGAATCGAAGCCACTTGGGGGTCCTGACGGATTCGTGACCACTGCACGAATTGTCAAAGGAAGCTGAGCGAAGCTGCGATGCGGCCTGCAGAGCTTGAGTGACCGACGCCGTGTCGCTGTCGAAC